>CAJASG010000389.1 GCA_903944555.1 uncultured beta proteobacterium | reverse complement strand
TGCATCGGTTGCCCGTGCCGCCAGTGTGATTGCGGCGGCAGATGCACAAACGGCCGATGCGGCCGCGCGCAAAGAATTGGCCGCCATCGCGGCACGTCGCTACCAGGAGTTGGCGCAACAAAATTTTGTCAGCAGTGGCGCAGTCGAGGCCAAGGTGCAGGAGCAAACCTCGGCCGACGCGGGCGCCCGCGCCGCGCAGGCCAACCTGAGCGCTGCGGGGCAGGACCTGTCGCGTTTGAAAGCCGAGCGGGCGGCGCTGGTGCAACTGCGCCAGAACGTGCGCTTGCTCGCCACGCAAGACGGAGTAGTGGTCTCGCGCGACGCGGAACCCGGCACCACGGTGGTTGCGGGGCAGTCCGTACTCAAACTGGTGGACCCTGCGAGTCTTTGGGTTCGGGTCCGTTTCGATCAGGGGCGCTCCGCGGGGCTTGCCCCTGGATTAGCGGCCCGCATTGTGCTGCGCTCCAACCCGGCCGCAACGCTGCCTGGCAAAGTGGTACGCGTGGAAATGCAAGGGGATAGCGTGACCGAGGAGCGTGTGGCCCAGGTTGCGTTTGACCTGCTGCCAGCGGGAATGTCCATGGGAGAACTCACGGAAGTCACGCTCAATCTGCCCGAAACGCCGCGTGCATTGGTGCTGCCCAATGCTGCCATCAAACGCCAGGGAAGTCAGATGGGTGCTTGGGTGATGGGGGCTGACGGATTGCGGTTTTCACCTCTGCGCCTGGGCCAAAGCAGTCTGGACGGTCAGATGCAGGTGCTGGATGGCCTGCGAGCGGGTGAGCCGGTCGTTGTGTACAGTGAAAAGGACCTGGGTGCGAAAAGCCGCATTGAGGTGGTGAGCAGCCTTCCGGGCGCCGGACCGAAGCCAACGCAGACACAGGCGACGCCATGATCAGCCTGGCGGGCCGCGACATCCTGCATTCGTGGAGCAAATTTGTCTTTACCGGCGTGGGCTTGGGGCTGCTGATTGGCGTCACCCTGACCATGGCCGGGGTTTACCGCGGCATGGTGGACGACGCACGCATGCTGCTGACCAACAGCAGCGCGGACCTGTGGGTGGTGCAAAAGGACACGCAAGGCCCGTATGCCGAGGCGTCCAGCCTGCGTGATGACGTGGTGCGTTCGGTGCGGGGCATGCCGGGGGTGGCACGCGCTGCCAATGTCACCTACCTGACGATGCAGGTGCGCCGCGAAGCCACCGATGTGCGCGCGATGGTGGTCGGTGCCGAGTCCAACCAGCCCGGCGCGCCCGGCTACTTGATTGCGGGCCGGCACATCACGCGCAACCATTACGAAGCGGTGGCCGATGTCAAAACCGGTTTCAAAGTGGGTGATCGCATCAAAATTCGGCGCCATGAATACACCGTGGTGGGTCTAACCCAGCGCATGGTGTCCTCCGGTGGTGACCCCATGGTGTTTGTGCCCATGGCCGATGCGCAGGAGGCACAGTTCCTCAAGGACAACGATGCCATCGTCAACGACCGCGCCCGCACGGCGGCCAATCCGGCGCTGAACCGCCCGGGCGTGCCGGGCTTGCTGGAGGCAGTGGTGGCGTCCCAGAGCAGCAACCACAACGTCAACGCCGTGTTGGTGCAAATTCAGCCGGGGTTGGATCCTGAACAGGTGGCCGAACCGATTCGCCGCTGGAAGCATCTGCAGGTGTTCACCCGCGCCCAGATGGAAGATATTTTGGTGGCCAAACTGATTGCGACCTCAGCCAGGCAAATTGGCATGTTTCTGGTGATTCTGGCCATCGTCAGCGCGGCCATTGTGGCCTTCATCATCTACACCATGACGCTGGGCAAGCTGCGCGAAATTGCCGTGCTCAAACTCATCGGCACGCGCGACCGCACCATTGCCAGCATGATCCTGCAGCAAGCCATGGGCTTGGGGTTGATTGGTTTCATTGTGGGCAAAGTGGCGGCCACCATTTGGGCGCCAGGGTTTCCCAAATACGTACTGCTGGAAACGGGCGATGCGGTGAGCGGTTTTTTTGCGGTCATGGTGATCTGCGCTTTGGCCAGCACTCTGGCCATTCGTGTGGCGCTGCGCGTCGATCCGGCTGCGGCCATTGGATGAGGTGGCAGCATGAGTGAACTGGGTATCCGTATCGAAGGTCTTAGCAAACGCTATGGGGAAGGCGACTCCGCCGTCTATGCCCTCAAAGACGTGAACATGAACGTGGCACCGGGCGAAGTGGTGGGGCTGATTGGCCCGTCTGGCTCGGGCAAAAGCACACTGCTCAAATGCCTGGGCGCGGTGATTGAGCCCACGGCGGGGCGCATGACGCTGGGGCGGGATGTGATTTTTGATGGTACCTGGAAGATTCCTGACCTGCGCGCCCTGCGCCGTGACAGCATTGGCTTCATTTTTCAGGCGCCATATTTGATCCCGTTTCTGGATGTCACCGACAACGTGGCCCTGTTGCCCATGCTGGCCGGGCAAGCCAATGCCAAAGCGCGGGCCCGCGCGCTGGAGCTGCTGGGGGCGCTGGATGTCGCCCACCGTGCCAAGGCCCAGCCCTCGCAACTCTCCGGTGGTGAGCAGCAGCGGGTGGCGATTGCGCGGGCGCTGGCCAACCAGCCGCCGGTGATCCTGGCGGATGAGCCCACGGCCCCGCTGGACAGCGAGCGTGCGTTGGGCGTGATGCGCATCCTCAACCAAATGGCGCAGCAATTTCGCACCGCCATCATCGTGGTCACCCATGACGAGAAAATCATCCCGACCTTCAAGCGCATTTATCACATCCGTGATGGGCGCACGTTTGAAGAAGCCGGACAGGGGTTGGCGCTTTGAATCGAGATGGTGTGCCGCTCCCGCCACCGCGAGGGCGCCGTACCCTGATCGGGCCCAAGGTTACTCATCCCACTTAAAATTGACCGGGTGAACTGGCTCAACAAACTCCCTGGATTTCAGACGACCCCCCACGGGTTCGAATGGGTGTTGCTACGCCTGATGCCCAAGGTGTGGGCGGTGGGCACCTTGCTGCCTGCAGTCATGGCGTTTGCGGCCCGCTTCTTCATCACGGCTCGTGATGCCGCTGAGCTAGACAGGAATATCCAGCTGTTTGATTTCGCGATGATCGGTTTGGTCATTTTTATCTGGACCCTGGTGCTGACCGTGACGATCGGCTGTGTGGTGGTCTGGCTCATGAAAGGGCCTGCCTACGTGGCCGATGGTTTTGAGGTCTCGCACAGTGACAACCCCAAGCCTTAGTCCGGGTCTAGGCCCCACTCCAACCCTTGGCGTGCCGACGCTGCAACTGCGCGGGGATCTGGCCGTGTGGCTGATCATTCTGGCGGAGCTGCTGACCTTCGCGATCCTGTTTCTTTGTTATGCGTTTGCCCGCTCGTTTGACGTGGCCTTGTTCAACGAATCGCAACGCACCCTCGACCTGAACTCCGGTGCCATCAACACTGTGTTGCTGATTACTGGCAGCTGGTGCGTGGTGCATGCCGTGCAGGCGGTCCGACGCGATGCCCCAGGCTTGGGTGCGCGCTGGCTGGTGGCCGCTCTGGCTTGCGGTGTCGGTTTTGTCAGTTTGAAGGTGATTGAGTTTTCAGCCAAGCTGGATGCGGGCATT
>CAJASG010000388.1 GCA_903944555.1 uncultured beta proteobacterium | reverse complement strand
GGCTGAGTTTGGCATTACGCAAAAGCAGCAACTCGCGGGCCTGCTGATGTTCATCACCGACATCCACTCCTTGGGTCTGAAAGCCACCCAAAACATGTACCTGACCGAAGGCTTTTACTGGGATCTGAACGAAGAAACCCGTGCCTGGTCCAAGCGCTTCTTTGAGAAAACCAAGCGCATGCCCACCATGATTCAGGCGGGGCAGTACTCCTCGGTGATGCACTACCTGAAAGCAATCAAAGCGATCAACTCGGATGACACCGCCAAAGTCATGACCCAGATGAAGAAGACGCCTATCAACGACTTCTTTGCCAAGAATGGAATGATTCGCGACGACGGCCGCATGGTGCATGACATGTACCTGCTGCAGGTGAAAAAGCCCGCCGAGTCCAAAACACCTTGGGACTACTACCATGTACGCGCCACGATTCCTGCAGCGGAGGCCTTCCAGCCCCTGTCGGCATCGACCTGCCCTCTGATCAAGAAATAACGCGGTCACCGCTCAGGAGTTGCAATGGAAATTTTCGGCATATCGTCCCAGGCGCTATTGGGGCAGCTATTTTTAGGCCTCATCAATGGCTCGTTTTACGCAGTATTGAGCTTGGGGCTGGCGATTATTTTCGGCCTCCTGAACATCATCAACTTCTCGCACGGGGCGCTCTACATGATGGGCGCGTTCGTGTCGTGGATTGGGCTCACCCAGTTTGGCATGAGCTACTGGGCCTCTTTGGTGGTATCACCCTTGATCGTTGGGGTGCTGGGCGTTGCGATAGAGCGCTTGCTGTTGCGCCATTTGTACCAGTTGGACCACCTCTACAGTCTGCTGCTGACCTTCGGGTTGGCACTGATCGCCGAGGGCGTGTTTCGCAACCTGTACGGCATTTCCGGGGAAACCTATGAGGTGCCCGAACTGCTGCAAGGCGGTGTCGATCTCGGCTTCATGTTCATGCCCTTGTACCGGGGCTGGGTCGTGGTGGCCGCACTCAGTGTGTGCGCAGTGACCTGGTACACGATTGAGCGAACCAGTCTGGGCGCCACCTTGCGGGCGGCGACTGAAAAGCCCGAGCTGGTGCAGGCATTGGGCATCAACGTACCGGTTTTGGTCACCGCCACCTATGGCGTGGGCGTGGCACTGGCAGCTTTTGCCGGTGTGCTGGCCGCACCGGTGGTGCAGGTCAACCCACTAATGGGATCGAACCTGATCATTGTGGTGTTTGCGGTGGTGGTGATTGGTGGCATGGGCTCGATTTTGGGCTCCATCGTCACGGGCCTGGGCCTAGGCATTGTCGAAGGGCTGACCAAAGTGATCTACCCGGAAGCGTCTGCTGTGGTGATTTTCGTGATCATGGTGGTGGTTCTGTTACTGCGCCCTGCCGGTCTTTTTGGCAAACAAGCCTGAACGCCACCCAACCTTGCTCGAAGGAAAATCCATGAAATCCAATTACGCAGCCGATTCGGCCGCTGCTTCACGGCGTACGGTGTTGATGTTTGCGGCGCTGCTGGTCGTCGGTGCGCTGGCACCATTCGCGCTGTACCCCACCTTTTTGATGAAGATGCTGTGCTTTGCACTGTTTGCCTGCGCATTCAACCTGCTGCTGGGCTTTGTCGGTCTGCTGTCCTTTGGCCATGCGGCGTTCTTTGGTGGTGCCGCTTACGTGTGCGGTTACCTGTGCAAAGAGCTGGGCTGGACGCCCGAGCTGGGCATTTTGGCGGGCACGCTGACTGCTGCAGTCATGGGCTGGGCGTTTGGGGCCATCGCCATCAAACGCTCCGGTATTTACTTCGCCATGATCACGCTGGCGCTAGCGCAACTGGTGTTTTTCCTGGCGCTTCAACTGCCCTTCACGGGCGGTGAAGACGGCATGCAAGGTATCCCGCGCGGCAAGTTGCTGGGCTTGTTTGATCTGTCGGACAACATGGCCATGTACTTCTTTGTGTTTGGCGTCTTCATGGCCGGTTTTGCACTCATTTACCGCACTATCCACTCGCCCTTTGGACAAATCCTGAAAGCGATTCGCGAGAACGAGCCCCGCGCCATCTCGCTGGGTTATGACGTGCACCGCTACAAGCTGCTGGCTTTCGTCATCTCCGCCTCACTGGCGGGCATGGCAGGTGCCACCAAGGCGCTGGTGTTTCAGCTCGCGTCGTTGACGGACGCCCATTGGCACATGTCGGGTGAAGTGGTGCTGATGACTCTGCTGGGCGGGCTGGGTACCATTCTTGGCCCCGCAGTAGGAGCCACCACCATCGTGACCCTGCAAACGCAGCTGGCCGACAAGGTGGGTTCGTGGGTCACCGTCATTATTGGCGTGATTTTTGTGGTCTGCGTGCTGGCGTTCCGGCGCGGCATTGTGGGTGAGCTGACCGCGCTGCGCCAACGCATCTCCGGAAGTCGCTATTAATTTAATAGCTGCTTGCGCAGTATCCACGG
>CAJASG010000387.1 GCA_903944555.1 uncultured beta proteobacterium | reverse complement strand
GGTTTCAGCAACATCCATTTCTTCCCAGTAACGCATCAGGAAGGCTTCTCGTTGACGCGCTGGGAGTTGTTGAATTTCCACTTCAATTTCACGCAAGGTTTGTGCCCGTTCGGTTTGGCTTTCGGCACTTTCGTTTTGCTCGGGGTTGTTCGATGCCGATAATGTTTCTAATAGATCAAAATCACCATCGTCTCCGGCAGATTCAAAGTCACCCATATTGGAAAACAGTGCATTCTGGGTCTTTTGTCGCCTAAACCAGTCCAGCGTGCAGTTGGACAAAATTCGCTGAAACAGCATTGGCAGTTCTTCCACGGGTTTGTGGCCGTAGTGTTCTGCCAATTTCATCATGCTGTCTTGGACAATGTCCAGCGCGGCCTCCTCCCTTCGAACGTGATACACCGATCGTTTGAAAGCGCGTTTTTCTACGCTTTTCAGGAATTCGGAGAGTTCGTGTTCTGAGGCCAAGTGTGACAAGCCGGATGGCAAAAGTGAGTGTGTTCAAGCGTCCGCCGCGCAGATCGGGACCTGCGTATGGTGCTAAGAGGGACAATTATGGCATTGGCTCACGTATTTCTTCTCTGAGGTTTTGAAAATCTGAGGCTGCAGTGCGATAATCTCGCTTGCAAATCAAAAGGCAAACGGGTCACGGTCCGGCGCGAATTCAATGCGCCCATGGCTTTGATCCTAAGTTTCGACGCAACTCCACAAGTGTTTGCGAAGAGGCACCCAAGGTTTTTCGTCAGAGAAATTCACAAAGGTTCATCATGGAAATATCAAAAGCTGAAATCGCTTCGGCAGCTGCAGCATCATCAAGTAACAAAACCCCGACCACGGTTGCTTCGTCGCAAGAGCTGCGCGGTGCAGAGATTCTGGTCAAGGCACTTCAAGCGGAGAACGTCAAATTCATTTGGGGTTACCCCGGTGGTGCTGTTCTTCACATTTACGATGCTTTTTTTAAGCAAGATACGATCCAGCATGTGCTGGTGCGCCATGAACAGGCGGCTGTGCATGCCGCGGACGGTTATGCCCGGGCTACGGGCGATGTCGGAGTCGCGCTTGTAACCTCCGGACCCGGTGTTACCAATGCGATTACAGGTATCGCGACCGCGTACATGGATAGCATCCCAATGGTCATCATCTCTGGTCAGGTGCCTACGCACGCCATTGGATTTGATGCCTTTCAAGAGTGCGATACGGTCGGTATCACCCGCCCCGTTGTCAAGCACAATTTCTTGGTCAAAGATGCTCGTGATTTGGCAGAGACCCTGAAGAAGGCTTTTTACATAGCGCGCAGTGGCCGTCCTGGCCCTGTGGTGGTAGACATTCCAAAAGACGTCTCTTTTAAAAAGGTGCCCTATGCAGGGTACCCTGCAACTGTGGAGATGCGCTCCTACAACCCAGTGCGCAAAGGCCATGGCGGGCAAATTCGCAAGGCGTTGCAATTGCTGCTGGCTGCCAAGCGCCCCTTTATTTACACGGGTGGCGGGGTGTTGTTGAGCAATGCTTCAGCCGAATTGCGCACCTTGGTGGATATGTTGGGTTACCCGGTGACCAATACGTTGATGGGCTTGGGGGCTTATCCTGCAAGCGACCGAAAGTATCTCGGTATGCCAGGTATGCATGGCACGGTCGAGGCAAACAATTCGATGCAGCACTGTGACGTTTTGCTGGCAGTGGGTGCGCGGTTTGATGATCGCGTGATTGGCAATCCAAAGCACTTTGCACAGAATGAGCGCAAGATCATTCATATCGACATCGACCCTTCCAGTATTTCCAAGCGCGTCCGGGTGGATATTCCGATTGTTGGGGACGTTAAAGACGTGCTGAGCGAGATGATTGCCATGATCCGAGAGGGGACGGTCAAGCCAGATGCTGGGGCGCTCGGTGCATGGTGGGACACGATTGAGGCGTGGCGCAAGAAGGACTGCCTGAAGTACGACCATGGTAAAGGCGATGTCATCAAGCCGCAGTTTGTGGTGGAAACACTTTGGAATATGACCAAAGATGCGGATACGTACATTACTTCGGATGTGGGTCAGCACCAAATGTGGGCGGCTCAGTACTATCGCTTTGATAAGCCGCGTCGCTGGATTAACTCTGGCGGTTTAGGTACTATGGGTGTTGGAATTCCCTACGCAATGGGTATCAAACTGGCCAAGCCTGAGAGTGAAGTCTTTTGCGTGACCGGTGAAGGTTCCGTGCAGATGTGTATTCAGGAGTTGTCGACTTGTCTGCAATACAACACTCCGATCAAGATCGTCTCTCTCAACAACCGTTACCTCGGTATGGTTCGGCAGTGGCAAGAGGTGGAGTACGAAGGCCGTTACAGCCATAGCTACATGGATGCGCTTCCAAATTTCGTCAAACTTGCGGAGGCCTATGGCCACGTTGGCATGCTGATCGAGAAGCCACAGGATGTTGAGCCAGCTTTGCGCGAAGCGCGCAAACTCAAGGATCGCACGGTGTTCATGGACTTCCGAACCGATCCAACAGAAAACGTGTTTCCGATGGTGAAGGCCGGTATGGGTCTGACGGAAATGCTGCTGGGTTCGGAAGATCTCTAATTTTTTATTGGCTCACTTTTACTGACGAATCTATTGTTTGCCGAGCCCTGTTGTTACCGCAACAGGGGGGGGGCAACGAAAAGAGGAATCTATTTTTATGAAACACATCATTGCTGTATTGTTAGAAAACGAACCGGGCGCGCTTTCTCGGGTGGTTGGGCTTTTTTCAGCCCGGGGCTACAACATTGAGTCCCTGACTGTTGCTCCAACGGAAGACGCCAGTTTGTCGCGCATGACCATTCAAACCACAGGGTCGGAAGACGTGATCGAGCAAATCACAAAGCATCTGAACCGTTTGATCGAAGTGGTCAAAGTGGTTGACCTCACAGAAGGTGCTTACATTGAGCGCGAACTGATGATGGTTAAAGTCCGCGCCGTGGGCAAGGAGCGCGAAGAAATGAAACGCATGGCTGATATTTTTCGGGGCCGCATCATTGATGTGACGGAAAAGAGCTACACCATTGAGTTGACGGGTGATCAGACCAAGAATGATGCGTTCCTGGAAGCGATTGAACGTTCTGCAATTTTGGAAACAGTGCGTACCGGCTCCAGCGGTATTGGCCGTGGAGAGCGTATTTTGCGGGTCTGAGACCTGTACTTTGCACGCGCGCTTCGGCAGGCTCAACGCGTGTAGATTTTTTTGACGTTGGGT
>CAJASG010000386.1 GCA_903944555.1 uncultured beta proteobacterium | reverse complement strand
AGCCGCCCAAACAACAGCTCATCGGCCAACGCGCGGCGAATCGTGTCCTGAATCAGGCGCTGCATCGGTCGTGCACCCATCAATGGATCGAACCCTTTCTTGGCAAGGTGCTTGCGCAGCTTGTCGGTGAAGGTGACATCCACTTTCTTCTCGGCCAGTTGTGTTTCCAGCTGCAACAGGAACTTGTCCACCACCCGCAAGATCACATTTTCGTCCAGGGCTTTGAAACTCACCATGGCATCCAGGCGATTGCGGAACTCCGGCGTGAACAGCCGCTTGATGTCCGCCATTTCGTCACCCGACTCACGCGGATTGGTGAAGCCAATGGCGGCCTTGTTCATCGTCTCAGCGCCCGCATTGGTCGTCATGACAATGATCACGTTGCGGAAATCCGCCTTGCGGCCGTTGTTGTCCGTCAGCGTACCGTGGTCCATCACCTGCAGCAGCACGTTAAAGATGGCGGGATGTGCTTTCTCGATCTCATCCAGCAGCAACACGCAATGGGGCTTCTTGGTGATCGCCTCGGTCAGCAGACCACCCTGGTCGAAGCCGACATACCCGGGAGGCGCGCCAATCAAGCGGCTAACAGCGTGTTGCTCCATGTATTCACTCATATCAAAGCGAATCAGATCAATGCCCATGATGTAGGCCAACTGCTTGGCGGCTTCCGTCTTGCCCACACCAGTGGGGCCGCTGAACAGGAAGGAGCCAATCGGCTTGTCGCCCTTGCCCAGGCCAGACCGTGCCATCTTGACGGCCGAGGCCAGCACATCCAGCGCCTTGTCTTGTCCGAACACGACACTCTTGAGATCGCGCTCCAAGGTCTTGAGCTTGCTGCGGTCATCGTTGGAGACATTGGCGGGCGGAATACGTGCAATCTTGGCCACGATCTCTTCCACCTCCGTCTTGGTGATGGTTTTCTTGCGCTTGCTGGGCGGCAAAATGCGTTGCGCAGCACCGGCCTCGTCAATCACGTCAATGGCCTTGTCGGGCAAGTGGCGGTCATTGATGTACTTGGCGCTCAGTTCTGCCGCCGCCTGCAAAGCAGCCACCGCGTATTTCACGTTATGGTGCTCTTCGTAGCGGGACTTCAAGCCCTTCAGAATTTCAACAGTTTGCTCAACGGTCGGCTCCACCACGTCGACCTTCTGGAAGCGACGCGACAGGGCGGCATCTTTCTCGAAGATGCCCCGATATTCAGAGAACGTGGTTGCACCAATACACTTCAACTGACCGGAACTCAAACTGGGTTTGAGCAAGTTGGAGGCATCCAACGTTCCGCCAGACGCGGCACCTGCACCAATCAGGGTGTGAATTTCGTCAATAAACAAAATCGCATTGGGTTTGTCCTTGAGTGACTTGAGCACGCCTTTGAGCCGCTGCTCAAAATCACCACGGTACTTGGTCCCGGCCAGCAACGCGCCCATGTCCAGCGAATACACAATCGACTCCGCCAAAATATCCGGCACACTGCCCTGCGAAATGCGCCATGCCAAACCCTCGGCAATGGCCGTCTTGCCAACGCCCGCCTCGCCCACCAACAACGGGTTGTTTTTGCGGCGACGGCACAGGATTTGAATGACCCGTTCGACCTCGTACTCGCGCCCGATCAACGGGTCGATCTTGCCGTCTTTGGCCAGCTGGTTCAGGTTTTGGGTGAACTGCTCCAGCGGAGACGCCTTTTCATTCTTCTCGCTGCCCCCGCCCTCTTCCGTCTCGGACGGATTCTCATTGGCCTTGGTGGCCTCGGGTTGGTCGTTTTTCTTGATGCCGTGGGCAATAAAGTTCACTACATCCAAACGGGTGACGCCCTGCTGGTGCAGGTAATACACGGCGTGTGAGTCTTTTTCACCAAAAATAGCTACCAGCACATTGGCACCGGTCACTTCTTTCTTACCACTGCCGGTGGACTGCACATGCATGATGGCGCGCTGAATGACCCGTTGGAAGCCCAGCGTAGGCTGCGTATCCACATCGTCCGCACCCGCCACCTGCGGCGTGTTGTCGCGGATGAAATTGGACAAGGACTTACGCAAGTCATCAATATTGGCTGAACAGGCGCGCAGCACCTCGGCGGCGCTGGGGTTGTCCAGCAACGCCAGTAGCAAATGCTCGACGGTAATGAACTCGTGGCGTTGCTGACGCGCTTCCACAAACGCCATGTGCAAGCTAACTTCCAATTCTTGGGCAATCATGTTTATTCCTTTAGCCTTGCTGTGATATTTAACTGTAATCCGATTTCAAACCCATTTGCAGATACATGCCGCTAAGTCCCTAAAAATCAACCGGCTCGCTAATACATTTCAACGGATGCCCAGCTTTGTTGGCCGCCTCCAGCACCTGGTCTACCTTGGTGGCGGCCACGTCGCGGGAGTAGACGCCACAAACCGCTTTGCCATCAAGGTGAATCTTGAGCATGATGCGGGTGGCCGCATCCAGGTCTTTACCAAAGAACTCCTGAATCACCTGCACCACAAACTCCATGGGCGTGTAGTCGTCGTTGAGCATCACCACCTGGTACATCTGTGGTGGCTGGGTTTTTTGGGTTCGCCGCTCCAGTACGACCGAGCCGCCATCGTCTTTGTCAGGTAGTTGAACAGGCTGGGCCGGAGGGATTACAGGGGATTTGGTTGCCATGGTTTTCATTCTATCGATCAGACCGACGCGCTGCTGAATTCATGTGAACTGGTGGCAAAAACGTTACATTCAAGCCGCCGAAATAAAAAAACCGCTCCAAGCCATTCAGCCAGAGCGGTTTGTCAAATGGGCAGGTCACCCCTGCACATTACATGACTGAATTTACATGTGGTCAATCATGACCTGGCCGAATCCGGAGCAGCTCACTTGCGTAGCGCCATCCATCAAACGGGCAAAGTCGTAGGTGACTTTCTTGCTGTTGATGGATTTTTTCATGGAGCTGATGATCAGGTCAGCCGCTTCAAACCAGCCCATGTGACGCAGCATCATTTCAGCAGACAAGATTTCGGAACCTGGGTTCACATATTATTTGCCAGCGTACTTGGGTGCGGTGCCGTGGGTTGCTTCGAAACAGGCAATGGTGTCGCTCAAGTTCGCACCCGGGGCAATACCGATACCGCCGACTTGGGCTGCGAGTGCGTCAGATATGTAGTCGCCATTCAGGTTCAATGTTGCAATCACGCTGTACTCAGCGGGGCGCAGCAAGATTTGTTGCAGAAAAGCGTCCGCAATGCTGTCTTTGACGATGATGTCTTTGCCAGTCTTGGGGTTTTTGAATTTGCACCATGGGCCGCCGTCGATCAACTCGGCACCGAATTCTTTTTGCGCCAATGCATAGGCCCAATCACGGAAGCCACCTTCGGTGTACTTCATGATGTTGCCCTTGTGCACGATGGTCAGGCTTGGCTTGTCGTTGTCGATGGTGTACTGCAATGCCTTGCGCACCAAACGCTCGGTACCTTCACGCGACACGGGTTTGACGCCAATGCCCGAGGTGTTGGGGAAGCGGATCTTGGTCACACCCATCTCGTCTTGTAAGAACTTGATGAGTTTCTTGGCTTTGTCGGACTCGGCTTCGAACTCGATACCGGCATAGATGTCTTCCGAGTTTTCACGGAAGATGACCATGTTGGTCAGTTCCGGGTGCTTCAGCGGCGACGGGACGCCCTTGAAGTATTGCACCGGACGGACGCATTGGTAGAGGTCAAGTTCCTGGCGCAGGGCGACGTTCAGCGAGCGGATGCCGCCACCGACCGGGGTCGTCATCGGGCCCTTGATGGAGACGGAGTATTCCTTCAGGGCGTCGAAGGTTTCCTTCGGGAACCACTCGTCCGGACCGTAGAGGCGGGTGGATTTTTCACCGGCGTAGACTTCCATCCAGTGAATCTTCTTGGCGCCGCCGTAGGCCTTGGCCACGGCGGCGTCGATAACCTTGATCATGACCGGCGTGATGTCGATGCCGATGCCGTCGCCTTCGATGAAGGGAATAATCGGATTGTTCGGGGTCGCTTGTCCCGGAACGATTTTCTGACCACCTTGTGGAACCGTGATGTGAGATGCCATATCCACTCCATGAGTTGTTTTATTGGACGACTTGGGTCTTGCGTCTAATGTCCCCGTGGTGGGGAGACCGGCCTAGGGGTTTCCTGCGGCCGGCTGCATCCATAATTATGAGGCAAAACGGGCAGCGCTGTCAGCCCTCGGCCCGATCGGCCAAATGCTACGGTCGATGGCAAAAAAGGCCCAAAAATAAAAAAAGCGAAGACCGGATCGGCCTTCGCTTTTTCTTGTCCGCCCTTGATGGGCGAGATTGACGCTTAGACGCGTGCCGCCTTCAGCGCGGCATTCAGCGTCGGGCTCGGGCGCATGATTGCCTTGGTCTTCTCGGCATCGGCCTTGTAGTAGCCGCCGATATCGACCGGCTGGCCCTGGACCATCTTCAGTTCGGCGACGATCTGTGCCTCGTTGGCGGTCAGGGTCTGGGCCAGCTTGGCGAAGTGCGCGGCCAGTTCCTTGTCCTCGGTCTGCGCCGCCAGCTCCTGCGCCCAGTACATGGCGAGGTAGAACTGCGAGCCGCGGTTGTCCAGCTCACCGGTCTTCGGCGACGGCGACTTGTTGTTGTCAAGCAGCTTGCCGGTGGCGGCATCCAGCGTCT
>CAJASG010000385.1 GCA_903944555.1 uncultured beta proteobacterium | reverse complement strand
TGTGCTCAGGCCGCTTGCGGCCTGACGCTCTGAAAGCCCCGTTGGTAACTCTGCTCTTTGGCCGTGACCGCCCAAATCGTCCTGGCCATCTTGGCCGCCTGCGCCACGATCACCACATTGGCGGGCCTGCGCGCCTGTATTTGCGCCAGCCACGGACCTGGCTCTTTGGCATGGCTCAGCACACTTCTGGCGCCGTGAATCAGCAACGTTCTGACGTATGTGTCGCCCCGCTTGGAGATACCGCCCAGCCGAACCTTGCCGCCCGTACCTGTTTGCTTGGGCACCAGCCCCAGCCATGCACAGAACTCCCGGCCAGACTTGAAAGCGCTGGCCTCCCCCATGGTGGCTATTGCCGCTGTGGCCGTGAGCAGGCCCACGCCCGGGATCTGGGCAATGCGCTGCATGTGCGGGTCGGCCTTGAGTTGCAGCCCGAGCCGCTTCTCGATGGTCAGTATGTCATCGCTCATCGCCTTGATGCGGGCAACTTGCTCACGCAGGCTGTCGCGCACCATTTGGGGCAGCTGAGCTGAGAGATCTTCGAGTGTTTGTTCAACGTCTTTGAACATGGCTTTGCGCCCTTGGGCAAAGGTGGCTCCGAACTCGTAGAGCAGCCCGCGCAGGGCGTTGGTCTGCATGGTGCGCATCTTCATCAGGAGTTCGCGCTGGCGGTGCAGGGTCAGCGTGGCTTGCTGGGCTGCGGTCTTGATGCCAACAAACTTGACGCCCGGCTGCTGCACGGCCAACCAGATAGCCCGGGCGTCTGTGGCATCGGTCTTGTTGCCTGAGACAAAGGGGCGGACTATTTTTGCGTGAAGCAGCCGCACCGTGTGTCCCAGAGCCGTCAGCTCGCGGGCCCAGTGGTGAGCTCCACCGCAGGCCTCCATGGCGATCAGGCTCTTGGGCTTGTTGACAAAATGCTCCAGCACCTTGGCGCGCTTGATCTGCACGTTGGCGATCTCACCCGTGCTCATATCCACCGTGTGGAGTTGAAACACATGTTTGGCAATGTCCAGCCCAACGACTTGTTTGCCACCCATGGTGCCAATGATTTGCCCTGCGTTCATTCCTGTATTACGATTCATCTCGGATCCTCTATGGTGTTAGTGAAAACTGCTGTTTATCACGCCATGGGCACTTTGATGCCGTATCCATCAGAGGATCCACCTCGATTGCTCGAGGGCTCTCTTCCTGATAAACGGCCGTTCATGCTCTTGGCGTTCAGCGGTCTCAATTCCTTGCCCGTGGGCAGGGAGGCATCCATAGCATCTCCCTGATTGACCTTGGCCCGCGTCGGACCTGAGAGTTCCAGTTTAGCGGTGCTAACCGTCAGTGAGCTGACGGGTCAGGCACAGCGAGCCCCGCTATCGCCAGCAGGGCTAAACTCAATCGTCCCCGACCTCACCCATGCCGCACCCCACGTCTACGCCCCCGATGCCAAGTGCCACCGCCATGCTGCTGGCCGCGGGACGCGGCGAGCGCATGCGGCCACTGACCGACAGCTGCCCCAAACCCTTGCTGCCAGTGCGCGGCAAGCCGCTGATGCAGTGGCCACTGGAGGCGCTGGCACGCGCCGAGGTGGCAGCCGTGGTGGTCAACACCGACTGGCTGGCCGACCAGATCGTGGCGGCTTTTGATGATGAAATCGGGCCTCAGACCCCGTCGTTATTGACAAGTTTGCTACATAAATCGGAGCAAATGCGAAGTTTGCGCCTGCGGTACTCGCACGAGGGCCGCGACTTTGGCGGCGCGCTGGAAACCGCCGGTGGCATTGTGCGGGCGCTGCCGCAACTGGCCGAGGTCCTTTGGGTATTGGCGGGCGACGTATTTGCGCCTGATTTTGTCTTCAGCCAGGCTGCGGTTGCACGCTTTGTGGCCGGAGACAAGCTGGCCCACCTGTGGCTGGTGCCCAACCCGGCGCACAACCCGGCCGGCGAGTTCGGGCTGAGTGCCGACGGCTTGGCCTTGAACCAGGCTGAGCAACGTTTCACCTATTCCACCATCGGCCTGTACCGGCATGGCCTGTTTGCACCGCCGTTTTGCGACATCCC
>CAJASG010000384.1 GCA_903944555.1 uncultured beta proteobacterium | reverse complement strand
TGACCCGTTTGCACAGGAAATCAATTTGGCACAAATCCTGATCGCAGTTCCCGAAAAGTCCTCTGCTGCGCAAGCAGCCGCTTTGCAAATACAGGCCCAAAAAGCGCTGGACCGCATTCGGGGCGGGGAGGATTTTGTCCGGGTGATGCAGTCGGTTTCTGCGGCAGACCGGGCGAACGGCGGTCAGCTGGGCCTGCGCCGAGCGGACCGCTATCCCGTATCCTTTGTACTTGCCACGCAAAAGACCGAGGTCGGTGGCGTGTCGGAAATCGTCCGTTCAGGGGCCGGGTTCCACATCCTTAAGGTGATTGAAAAGCGTGCTCCGGCGGTGCTGGTCAAGACGATTGAGCAATCACGTGCCCAGCACATTTTGTTGCGACCCAGTGCAAAACTGACCCAGGACGCTGCGTTGGCCCAATTGGCCGGATTCAAGAAAAAAATGCTGGCGGGCACTGCGAATTTCGCAAGCTTGGCACGGGAGTTTTCGCAAGACGGCAGTGCCGCCCAAGGGGGGGACTTGGGTTGGGTCATGCCAGGGATGTTTGTCCCCGAATTTGAGGAGGTGATGAATCGACTGGCGGAGGGCGAAATCAGCAACCCGGTCGTGTCCCGTTTTGGTGTGCATTTGATCCAGCTGGTTGAGCGTCGCCGGGTTGACTTGACGCCCCGCGAGTTGCGCGACTCTGTGCGCGCACAGCTCAAGGAAATGCGCGTTGAAGAGGCCTTTTCCACATGGGCGCGCGATGTGCGCAACCGGGCCTTTGTGGAAATGCGTGAGCCTCCCCAATAGCGTCTGATGAAGCCCACCCCATGAAACACATTGCACGCAAACGGTTCGGCCAGCATTTTTTGACAGACCGGGGCATCATCGATGCCATCGTCGATGCGATCGACCCGCGTCCCGGCCAGTGCATGGTGGAAATTGGCCCTGGTCTGGCGGCCATGACCCAGCCGTTGGTCGAGCGCCTGGGTCACCTGACCGTGATCGAACTGGACCGTGATTTGGCTAAACGCCTGCGCGCGCATGCGCAACTCACGGTGATTGAATCTGACGTGCTTAAAGTGGATTTTTCCCTTATACACAGTGCGCAGGCAGCTCCTGAAGTAATAGCAAGTGGCAGCGATTCTGCGGTATCGAATCACAAAATAAGGGTGGTCGGCAACCTGCCGTACAACATATCCACTCCCATTCTTTTCCATTTGTTGGATTTTGTGGATGTGATTGAAGACCAGCATTTCATGCTGCAAAAAGAGGTGATTGACCGCATGGTGGCGAAGCCCGCCACCTCGGACTACAGCCGCCTGAGCGTTATGCTGCAGTGGCGCTACGCCATGGAGAATGTGTTGTTGGTGCCCCCCGAGAGTTTTGATCCTCCCCCCCGGGTGAATAGCGCGGTCGTACGCATGTTGCCGCTGGAGGTGCCGCCGGTATTGGATGTGAAGCTTTTAAGCGAATTGGTGCAGGTGGCCTTTAGTCAAAGGCGCAAATTGCTGCGCCATACCCTGGGGCGCTGGCTGGAAGAAAAGGCATTTGGCGGCACGTTTGACGTGCAACGACGTGCGGAAGAAGTGCCTGTCGCCCAGTATGTCGACCTTGTCCAGAGGCTCGCAACTGTGGTTTAACGCGCTGCCTTATGATGGAGTGTTAGTGAGGAAAATAGACCATGAAAAGCCACATTTTTCGCATCCTGCAGACCGTCGGCACCGCGCTGTCCTTGGTTATTGTCCCGACTTTAGTACTGGCGGAGTCGCCCACATACAACTTTTCCCCTGTCAATCAGCATGACATCAATTTGACGGCTGCCTACTGGAATCCGATCATTGCTTATGTGCATGAGAAGAGTGGCGTCAAACTCAATTTGAAGATTGGCAGAACCTCTGCCGACACGACCAGCTATGTGCTGGCCAAAGAGGTGGAGTTTGTGTTTAGCAACCACTTGTTCAGCCCGGAGCGGGAGAAGTTGGGTTGGAAAGTCTTTGGGCGTCGCCAAACCCCCGCAGTACATGGTCAAATTGTGGTGCCAGCCGACTCGCCCATCACCGACGTGTCGCAGCTCAAAGGTCGGGAGGTTGCCTTCCCCGGGCAGGAAGCTTTTATTGTGTACAAGGTTCCGTACGCGTACCTGTTGTCGCAGGGGATTGACATCAAGCCTGTTTTTGCAGGAAATCAGACTGCCGCCTTGGTGCAATTGTTCAGTGGAAAAGTACCTGCATCAGGCGGAAATTCACAACTGGTGGATAGCTATGAACGCCGTGAGAACCGAAAAGTCCGGGTGCTGTGGCGCTCCGAGTCTTTTTTGGATTTGGCATTGATGGCCTCCAATAAGGTACCTGAAAAAGACGTCAAAGCCGTAGCAGCCGCGTTTGTCGAGATGTCGAAAGATCCCAAAGGACGTGAGATATTGCACCAAGTGTCCAAGGAAATCGGATTGCCGACCGATGCCTATTTCATCGCAGCTACGGGGGCTGACTATGCGGCTTATCGGCGCTTTTACCAATCGGCGCCCGTTTCACTGCACTAGCCGCGCGCATCCATGAGCTTGCTGCAGCGCCTTTTGCCCAGCACTTTGGTGGGGCGGGTCCTTTCACTGTACTTTGCGACGCTGCTCCTGTTTGTGGGCACTGGCTTGGGCTTGTTCTACCGTTACCAGTTCACCCAGTACATTGAGGACGAGGTGCTGGCGGCCGAGATGATGATGAACATCGCTGCCCAGAGCGTGGCCGATAGCGCCATCATTGGAGATTACGACACGATTGGCAAAACACTGGAGCGCGCCATTGCCCGCTCGCATTTTGCCAAGGCTCAATTTATCGACGCCGATGGCGGCATCATCAAGTCTGAAAATAGGTACCAAACGACACTTACGCCGCCAAAGTGGCTGCGTGCAATGGTGCAGGACCGTTTGAACGATGTGAACCACAATATTACGGTCGGCGGCAAAGATTACGGTGTGATGCGGCTCAGCTTTGCCGATGAGCAAGTCGCTAGCGAGTTGTGGGCGCTTGCCTTGTATGCATTGGCACTGGCGGTGAGTGCGCTGGCCGGAGGCGTGGTCTTGATCCGGATTCCGTTGAAACGCTGGTTGGGTAATTTTGACCGGATACGCGCGCATGAGGCGGACATCCTGTCGGGTGCGGTCGACGTGAATGCGATGCTGGATAGCGATGCACCTGAAGAAATTCGCCATACTTTCGAGATTCTCAGTCATGCCGCCAGCAGGTTGTCGGCGCAACGGGAAGAAGCAACTGTCACCCTCAATGCCATCACCGATGGCGTGATGACAACTGACGCAGGCAATCGGGTGATCTATGTCAACCCCGCCACGGAACACATATTTGGCGCCAGCAGCCGGGACATGCTCGGCAGAGATATTAGTACCATTTTGCCGGCTGCATTTGGCATCGACCATGGCCCAGAAGATTGGCGGGTTCGCCGAATGGAACTTGTCGGGGCGGGTGGTAGTAAAACCATTCTGGACGCCACCATGTCCACGATTCGTTCAACGGATGACGCAGTGGTGGGGCATGTTCTGGCGTTGCGGAACGTGACCCAACAGCACGCGCTGGACTTGCAGTTGCGCAGTGAATTGCAGATGCGCCAACGTGCGCTGGAATCGCTACGCCGGGTTTTGGATGCCTATCAGACCCCAGGCAATGTAGCCCCGTTGGCTGTGGACGATTTGGATGCGCTAACCGAGCGCGTGGTCGCGCTCATGAACGAGCGTGAACTGGGGCGGCGTGCCTTGGACAATCAGAAATTTGCGTTGGACCAGCACGCAATTGTCAGCATCACCGATTTGCAGGGAACGATCACGTACGCCAATGACCGGTTCTGTGAGATCAGTGGCTACACCCGCGCGGAACTGATTGGCATTAACCACCGGGTCGTCAACTCGGGCTATCACGGTGCGCAGGTGTATTCCCAAATGTGGCAAACCATTTCTCAGGGGGACGTGTGGAATGGTGAGATATGCAATCGCAATAAGCAAGGGGGGCATTATTGGGTAGCTGCCACCATCGTGCCACTGATGGGTGCAGATGGGCTGCCGGAGCAGTACATTGCCATTCGTACCGACATCACGGCACGCAAGAATTTTGAAGCGCAACTGGCCGAGCAACTGGGCTTTGTCGAGGTTCTGTTGGAGGCCACGCCGACAGCCATCTATCTCAAAGATACGAGCGGACGCTACCTTCGGTTTAACAAGGCTTTTGAAGAATTGTTTGGCATTGCCCGCACCGAATGGATTGGCAAGACTGTGTTCGACCTGGTGCCGGGGGCGCCTGCGGCCATGATGCATACCAAGGATTTGGAGTTGTTTGCCTCAGGCACCGTGCAAACCTACGAGGCCAACTTTACCAACCGGAAAACGGGCGCTGTGCGTGATGGACTGTATTGGAAAGCGCCACTGACCGATGCCGAGGGCGTTGTGACTGGCTTGGTTGGCACGATTCTGGACGTGACGGACAAGAATCTTTTGGAGCATGCACTGCGTGATGCCAAGCGTGTGGCCGAAGCAGCCAATCAGGCGAAAAGCGATTTTCTTGCCAATATGAGCCACGAAATCCGAACCCCCATGAATGGGGTGATTGGCATGACGGACTTGGCACTGGACACCGAGCTGAGCGCAACCCAGCGCGAGTACCTTTCCACCGTCAGAAGCTCAGCCCAATCCTTGATGGTGATCCTTAATGACATTCTGGATTTTTCCAAAATTGAGGCTGGTAAGCTCAATATCGAAGCGGTGGAGTTTTCACTCGCCAGTACGATTGAAGAAACCCTGAAAAGCATCAGTGCGCGGACTGAAAAAAAGGGCCTTGCACTGGTATGTCGCTTGGCGCCCGATTTGCCGAAACAAGTCATTGGTGACGCGGGGCGCATTCGCCAGGTGCTTACCAACCTGTGCGACAACGCTGTCAAATTTACGGCCTTGGGTAGTGTCACTGTGGCGGTGGAGTGCGTCCCCCTGAATGTTGCAGGATATGAGGTTCGGTTGTCCATTCAGGACACCGGCATTGGTATCCCCCCGGATAAGCAAAAGGGTGTGTTTGAGGCGTTCAGTCAGGCGGACACCTCGACCACCCGAGAATTTGGTGGAACGGGCCTGGGCCTGACCATTTGCGCCCGCCTGGTTGAGCTGATGGGGGGGCGAATCTGGTTGGAAAGCGAGCCCGGGCGCGGCAGCACGTTCCATTTCACAGTGCATGTACAGGCGGTACCGAGCCTCAATGCCGATCCGACTGTCGTACCGGCTCTACTGCAAGGCGGTACCGCGGCAATATTTCCAGTCGAGGAGGAGCGATCGTTGCGGGTGTTGCTGGTTGAAGACCATCCGATCAATCAGATGCTGGCCACTACATTGCTCAAGAAATGGGGCCACCGGGTTGTTCTCGCCAAAAATGGGCAGGAGGCGGTGGATCTGTTTCCGGGGGGCGCATGGGACCTTGTATTGATGGACATGCAAATGCCAGTGATGGGTGGATTGGAGGCGACCCGACTGATCCGTGCCAGCGAGCCGCCGGGGCAGCATTGCCCCATCGTGGCCATGACGGCCAATGCCATGGAGTCAGACCGTCAGGCCTGCATGGATGCGGGCATGGACGCGCATTTGGCCAAGCCGTTTAGTGCGGTTGCCTTCCAGTCCGTGATACAGCGGTGCACGGACCCTGCGGGTTCGGTCCCCGAACTTTGAAACCTGTCTAGTTCTGGGCGCTTGTCAGCTTGGCGGCATCCGTCTGCGCGGGTGCGACGGTCGGGAGCAGCAGGGAGAATGTGGTGCCCCGCTCGGGGTGGCTGTGCACGTCAATCGATCCCCCCAGCACGCCGGTGACCAAGTTATGCACGATATGCAGGCCGAGCCCCGAACCGCCCTGCCCTAACCGGGTCGTGAAAAACGGTTCAAACACCCTGTGAATGTTATCGGGATGAATGCCGAGACCATTGTCATGCACCTCAACCAATAATCTGTCTGGCCCTTGGGCTTGTGCCCGCACGGTGATCAGCCCCGATGCCCCCATGTCGAATCCGTGCACGATGGCGTTGTTGATCAGGTTGGTCAGCACCTGTCCGATGGGCCCCGGGTAGCTGTCCATCCACAGTTCATCTGCAAAGTCTGCAGTGACGGTGCAATGAGACTTGCGAATCGTTGGTCCGAGCGTGATCAAAAGTTCGGAAGTGAAAGATGCCAGTAAAAACCGCCTTCGATGCGTACTTGTCTGGTCGACTGCGACCTGCTTGAAGCTTGAAACCAGATCACCAGCACGGACCAAATTACGCACCAATATATCGGTGGCAAGACGAAGGTCGCCCAAAAAATGATGCAGATCGGAGCGTTTCAACCCCTGGGCTAACAGTTGGTCAAATTCTTTAACTTTGTGTTCCAGCGTGGTGGCCATCGTCAGTCCGTTGCCAATCGGCGTATTGAGTTCGTGGGCAACACCCGCCACCAATGCCCCCAAAGCCGCCAGCTTTTCGGATTGCACTAGTTGGTCTTTGGCCAAGCGCAATGTTTCCAGCGTCCGTAGCAGTTCACCATTGGCGGCTTGAAGCTCGCACGTACGATCGGCCACGCGCAACTCCAGTTCACTGTTGAGTTCCAATACTTCCTGCTGTGAGCGTATCTGATCTGTTACATCGACATAGGTGGACACATAAAGGGTGCGAGCCGCCTCGGTAATCACCCGAGTGGCGGCTTGCATCCATCGGAGCTCGCCGTTGGCCCGGCGCATCTGCACCAACACGTCGCTGCTGGTTTCGCCGCGCGCCATCATGCCCAGAAGGTGTTCACGGTCTGTGGGATTCACCCAGATATTCAACGCCAAGCCCGTCTTTCCCTGATCGGTGTCAGGTGCAAAACCAAAAACATCAAACCACGCCCTATTCCAATGGGTTGTTGCGAAGGCGTTTTGATCACTGGCAAAACACATGGGCAAAGGTGATTGTTCGAACAGGCGAGAAAAACGGGCTTCGCTCTCGCGCAAAGCCTCTGCGGCTTTGCGTGCTTCTGTTACGTCGCGCGCAATCCAGACGGCGTGGGAAGGTTTGTCATCCTCAAGCGCAATGAGGGTGGCGTTGACCAAGCAGTCTCTAATGGACCCATCACGTCGGCGCAGAGGCACCAAGGTGTCGCGAAACGCCCCGGTGGCCAGTAGTTCCTGGACCAGCGCGTTGCGTTGTTCCGGTTGCACCCATACATCGAAAGTGGACATCGGCTGCCCGATGACCTCGCTGGGGCTGTAGCCGCTGATGGTCTGGAAACCCAGGTTGGCCTCCACGATCAAACCATCGCGCAGCCGGGTAATAACAATCCAGTCCGGGCTGGCGTGAAAAGCCCGTGAAAATTTATCCTCACTTCCATCACTAAGAGATGTCAGTATCCAGCGACGAATCGCGGAGGGAAGAAGCCTAGACAAGGTACCCATCCGAATAGTCTGACATAAATTAAAAAGGCAGTGGGTGTGATTGGTAAAAAAAAAGCCTGTCAAATCGACAGGCTTCTTGAGAGCAATCGACTTGCTCAGGCTGCTGCCAGCCAATACCCCGAATTGAAAGGACTGCTCATGCGCAACGCAAGAGGCGACACATCCAACAATTTGTCCGTCGGCATCTTCTCGCCCGATTCGGTCGTCAAGCTAACTCCGGCTACCGACTCGGTGGCCATGGTTTCGCTGCTTGCCTCTTTCGCCCGTTCTGCTTGGCTGGTGGATGCAGAACGGGCTACAGAAAAGAATAGAAACATCGGAACGGTATCTTTCGATCCCCCCAATAATCTGCGGTATCGCGGAAGATATCCAGCAATTGCTCGCGGGCTTCCTTGTCGAACTTGACGTTGGCCGGGATGTGCTCCAGGACAACAATAAAGCCTGGCTGTGGGCCTGATTTGTGCACCGGATCGGTCATGCTGTCGTACAGCGCATCAAAGTTCTTGCCCACATGAACGGCCAGCATGAATTGCTGGCTGATCAAATCGAGCACGTCCTGCTTGGTCTGGGCGGTGGCCAGATTGGCGTACAGGAAATGCTGCCCCAGAGACTGGGCCGCGTCTTGCAATTCCTGAACCCGAAATGCACGGATCGACTGGACAATGTTGGTGCGAATCCCTTTTAAAGGTATTTCCGCGATAGCGCCTTGCGGCACGGCTTCTTGACGAAGTGGCATAGTCGTTCCCCCTTCACTTTCCAAAATAACAAAAATCTAACTTACGGCACGATCTTGCGAAAGCTCGCATAGTGGTCGGCCGTGTAATAACAAGCATCTGGCGTCGTGGCCGGGCCACCGCACACAATACGTCGGGCACCACGACTGCGTGTGCCCGGTGTTTTTACGGTGTATTCGCGGTAGTAGCCGCGCGTTTGACCGGTTAACAGACGTTCCCGGTTGCCGAAAACCACGCCGTCCTTTTCATAAGGAAAAGGACCGCCTTGGTGAATCAGCTGGTAGGTCTCGCGGGCTTGAGCAGGAATATCGAGCAGCGCAACCGGTGCAGTACCCTGCGACCCTGCAAGCTCCCGGGCTTGCACTCCATTCCACGCCATTGCTGCAAACAGCAATACGTAGGTGAGCACTAACTTAAAAATACCTCTGCGCACCGCAAACCTCTCAAACCACCTCGGGTAAACCCGATAAACGTCAGATGGGTAGTGTCGTGTATTTGCCAGACAAAAGCAAGGCCCTGCCTAATATTTAGGCAGGGCCTGCAGGGCTATTCACCGTTGAAGCGAGTACTAACTGTTGAATATGGTCTTACCGGCTGGCGTTTGCATCTGCCACTGTCAATGCTGTCATATTTGCAATTCGGCGCACGGTGGTGCTGGCTGTCAAGATA
>CAJASG010000383.1 GCA_903944555.1 uncultured beta proteobacterium | reverse complement strand
TGGCGCACCTGGGTGACCACGCCTGACAGATGCTCCCGCATATCGGAAAGAGCCTTCATCAGTTTGCCCAATTCATTATTGCCGCGCACGGCCACGGCAACGCTCAAATTGCCGTCGGCCACGGCCCTGGCCACTACCACGGCCTCTGCCACGGGGCCCGTAATGCTGCGGATAAAAACCAAGGCCAGTGCGACAGCACCTGACAAACACACAAGCAGCAAGGCAATCACCGCGTACTGGGTACGTTGCAGACCGTTCACACGCGTCTCCAAAGCATCGGTCAGACTCTTCATTGCCAGCGCATTGAACTCGTACAGTCCGTCAATGGTGCGCGTGAATTCGTCGAAGTACTCGGGGGCGGGGTGGGTAATCTCAGTAGCACCGATCAGCGCAGTGTCTGCCAGCACCAAGGCTTTATCCACGGTGGCACGGCTTGAATCGGCTTTGCTCGCAAGCGTCGCGTTCATACCGGGGTTGATATTGGTTGCGCGTTTGAGGTTGCGAAACATGTCGCCCTGCAACTCACGCACCCGCTTGGCCAGCGCTTGCAGCCCTGCGCGGCCTTCGGGCGTCAAGGTGGCCTGGGCCAAAAATCCGGTACCTTGGGCTCGCATGATGCCCAAGCTTTCCCCCAGCCACGGCATATTCACAAAGGAAGCTTGAATCAAGAAGTAAGCGTCTGTCTCCGGATCCAGGGCCAACCCGAACTCGCTCAGCAATTCTTCGTTCAAGATCAGCACGTTGCCAATGAGTTGAGTATGTAGCTTGGTGCTTTCAGCGGCTTTGAGCGCTTTGGACGCAACACCTTGCTCCAGAGTCGTCCATCGCTGGCGAACATCATTCCACATGGACATCACGGGGGCGGAGGCTCCGATTTTTTTCAGCTCGCCATCCAGCACCGCCATATTTTTCGTCACCTTCTCGCTGACACCGGGGCGCCGCTGAGCCAAGACGTCGTTACCACCCAAAGCGCCTGCCGACAGACCCCGGTGGGTTTGGGCGAACTGAACCACTGCATTCAACGCAATCACCGCATCCGTTGCTACTGCTTCTCGCTGGGCCGCGGCCACTTCAGCCCGCGAATTTTTGAAGTACAAGCCCGTTGGGACCAGCACCATGATCAGTGCGACCAACCCCAAGATGATGAATTTTTGGGCCAAACTGAGGCGATGGAGCAAAGGCATGGGGACTCTCTGAAAAAAAATTATTCAGCATTGTCGTGCCATTAAATAGCGCCTGCAACCGCCACTTCAGCTGCAATCACATTTCTTAATTAAGATTAAGAAAATTCGCCTTTTAAGTGAGCTGCACCTCAGGTGTCAGCACCGGACCGCGCCCGCTAAAGCGCTCCAACGCGAGGTAGATCACCGGGGTAATGAACAGTGTAATGGCCTGTGAAAACACCAGACCGCCCACCACTGCCAAGCCCAAAGGCTGGCGCAATTCGGCCCCCGCACCAATGCCTAACGCAATGGGCAGTGCGCCCATCAAGGCCGCCAAGGTAGTCATCATGATGGGGCGAAAACGCAGAATGCAGGCCTCGCGGATCGCCACTTCGGGTGTCATGCCCTGGTGGCGCTGGGCGTCCAGCGCAAAGTCAATCATCATGATGGCGTTTTTCTTCACAATGCCAATCAGGAGCACGATGCCGATGGTGGCAATCAGGGTCAGGTCTTGACCAAACAGCATCAGGGTGGCCAGCGCCCCCACGGCAGCAGAAGGCAGACCCGCCAAAATGGTGAGGGGGTGGATATAGCTCTCATACAACACACCCAGCAACACGTAAATCACCAGCAACGCAGCCACCACCAAAATCGCCTGGCTGCCCTGTGAGTTTTTGAACACGGCAGCGTCACCACCATAGGTTGCAATCACCGAAGAAGGCATTTGCAGTGCTTCGCGAGCGGCATCAATTTTTTCGGTGGCAACACCAAGCGCCGTGCCTGGGGCCAGATTGAACGACACGGTCACCGCCTGCAACTGGCCGACGTGGTTGATCGACATGGGGCCCACCGTGCGCTCCACCGTGGTGAAGCTTGAGAGCGGCACCAAGGCACCAGTGGACGAACGCACGTAAATGCCACCCAACGCACTCTCATCTAGCTTGGCTTCGGGCTGCACTTCCATGATGACCTGGTAGCTGTCGGTGGAGAGGTAAATGGTGGAGACCTGGCGCTCGCCAAAGTCATTGAACAGCGCGGTGCGAATGCCTTCGATCGACACCCCCAGGGTGTTGGCGCGGTCGCGGTCAATCTTGATTTGTGCCTGCAGCCCGCGCAGCTGCGCGTCACTGGTCACATCGCGAAACACCGGGTCCGCACGCATCTTTTCTTGCAGTTTGGAGGCCCACACATTGAGCTCGTCAGCCTTGACACTTTGCAAAATGTACTGAAACTGCGCCTTGCTCTGACGCCCGCCAAGTTGCAAATTCTGCACAGGGCGCATAAAGACGTTGATGCCCGCGACCTCTTTTAGCTTCTTGCGCAGGCCTTCAATCACCTTCTTCATCGGCTCACGCTGGTTTTGGGCTTTAAGCGTGACAAACATCCGCCCCGTGTTTTGCGCGTTGTTGCCGCCATTGAACGAGCTCACGGCCCCCACATTGGGGTCCTTGCGGATGATCTCGGCCGCTCGCTCCTGCAAGCGCACCATCTCAGTAAAGGAGGTGTCTTCTGCCGCCTCGGTGCTGACCGTAATTTGGCCAATGTCTTCTTCGGGAAAAAAGCCTTTGGGAATGATGTTGGCCAGCCATGCGGTGGCGACAAAAGTGGCAAGTGCCACCGCCAGCACCAGTTTGCGATGGTGCAATGCCCGGTCCAAGGTGCGGGTGTAAGACGCCAACAGCGCATCAAAGCCCCGCTCAAACAGGCGCACCGTGGCACCCGGTGGCTTTTTATGGGCCTCATCACTGAGGAAGCGGCTGGCCAGCATGGGCACCAGCGTGAGCGACACAAATGCGGACACCACAATCGACAAGCCCACCACCACCGCAAATTCGTGGAACAACAAGCCGATCACGCCGGGCATGAAGAAAATCGGAATGAAGACCGCAATCAACGAGGTAGAGATGGAGATGATGGTGAAGCCCACCTCCCGCGCACCGCGCAGTGCGGCCTGAAACGGCTCTTCGCCATTTTCGACATGGCGGATGATGTTTTCCAGCACCACAATGGCGTCATCCACCACCAGACCCACGGCCAAGGTTAGGCCCAGCAACGAGATGTTGTCCAGGCTGTAAGAGAACGCATACAAAAGTGCAACCGCTCCAATCAGGGAAACGGGCAAGGAGAGCGCCGGAATCACCGTGGCCACAAACCGGCGCAAAAACAAGAAGATCACCAGCACCACCAGGCCAATGGTGCCCAGCAAGGTGAGCGACACATCGTGCAAGGCTTCCCGCACCGAGACGGACCGGTCGTTCACGGGGGTCAATGCAACCGACTGCGGCATTTGGCTTTTCAATTGGGGCAAAGCGGCACGCACCGTGTCCACCACCCGCACCGCATTGGCGCCGGGCTGCCGCAAAACGGCCACGATGATGGAGTTTTCACCATTTAAAGTGGCCCAGCTTTTGAGGGTTTCCAGGC
>CAJASG010000382.1 GCA_903944555.1 uncultured beta proteobacterium | reverse complement strand
GACGTCGCCCGTCACACGGGGATGGTCAGAGTCATAACCACGGTGGGTGGCCAAATCGAACGCAACGGACACCCCCTGCCCGCCAGCGGCCAGCGCCTTGCGGTAAAACGCATTGGACTCTTCGGCGGTGGAAAAACCCGCGTACTGGCGAATCGTCCAAGGGCGCACCGCGTACATGGTGGCTTGGGGGCCACGCAGGTAGGGCTCGAAACCGGGCAAGGTGTCGGCATACGCCAGATTGGCCGTGTCGGCCGCGGTGTACAGCGGCTTGACCGTGATGCCGTCGGGCGTGATCCAGTTGAGCGCCTCGACGTTACCCCCCGGCGCTGACTTGGCGGCGGCTTTGGTCCAGGCGTCGAGTGTTGCGGATTTGAATTCAGGGGCTTTTTCGGTCATGGCAAGGTCCAGTACGCAGTCAAATAGACGCCGCGGGTCAGGCGTTTGGTGGCTGCAAGTTTACATTATTTATAATTATTGATTCAAAATATTTGTTCCAGCTTACAATCGCCGGCAATGAACGCAATCTCTTCCAACCCCCGTGCGGGTGGCTCACTTTCGCACCGTGCCTTGTATGAGGACGTGGCAGAGTCGCTACGCCAGCGCATCTTCAAACGCGAGCTGGAACCAGGCAGCTGGATCGACGAGTTGCGCATTGCAGAGGCCTATGGCATCAGCCGCACCCCTTTGCGTGAAGCCTTGAAGGTGCTCGCCGCCGAGGGCTTGGTGACCATGAAGGTACGCCGTGGTGCTTACGTGACCGAGGTGTCGGCCACCGATTTGGCCGATGTGTACCACTTGCTGAGCCTGCTGGAAAGCGATGCTGCCGGTGTGGTGGCAACCAAGGCCACCGACGCAGAGTTGGCCGAACTCAAAGCCTTGCATGAAGAACTGGAAGCCGCCGGACGACCTGGCAAAGAAGATGCCGACCGCTTTTTTGCGGTGAACGAGCGCTTTCACATGCGCCTGCTGGAGATTGCCAACAACCGCTGGCGCGACCAGATGGTGGCCGACCTGCGCAAGGTGATGAAGCTCAACCGCCACAACTCTTTGTTGAAAGACGGGCGCATTGCAGAGTCGCTTCAAGAGCACCGCGCCATCATGGCGGCGTTGTCAGCACGGGACCCTCTGGCCACCACCCAATGCATGCAAGCCCACTTCAGCCACGGGCTGACGGCCGCGGCCTAACAAAATGGGCACTGGCCCTTGACCAAGCTCTCCCAGTCGTGATACCTGCCGCATTGCGGGCATTGGGAGAGAATGATTTCAAAAGCCGACCATTCGGGTTGAACACATAGAGCGGGCTAGTGGATATAGTCAAGATGTTTCTAATGCAGTTGGTGCTTGACGGCAGGAGTGGGAATCGGTGATTTATCTTGCTATTTGTGCATTGATCGTAGTTGTTGCGTGCGGCCTGTACTTTTTTCAGATTAGATTTCGCTCCAAATTCCGTCGTGCTGATCATTCTGCACCCTGAGCGCCGTCCTTCCGCCGGAAACGATGCCCGCCTTCGCGTAATTATCCAACTCCGCAGGACTAGTCTGCTGGGAGCCTGAAACAGGTTCATTGATAAAGGTGACTGGCTTGATGTTGTAG
>CAJASG010000381.1 GCA_903944555.1 uncultured beta proteobacterium | reverse complement strand
CCATGACCGCGAAAGCAAGCGAATGACCCAAACCAATTCCTCTACTGCCCCCAGCGCAGTGACCGCGCTCATCCAGCGCCGCATCCGCCAGGACGTGCAGTCCATGCACGCCTACGCCATCCAGGACTCGGCCGGCATGGTCAAGCTCGACGCCATGGAAAATCCGCATCGCTTGCCGGTGGCGTTGCAAGAGGCCCTGGGTAAACGCCTGGGCGCGCTGGCGCTGAACCGCTATCCGGATGGCCGCGTCAACGACCTGCGCCACGCCCTGGCCGACTACGCACACATGCCCGAGGGCTGCGACATCATGCTGGGCAACGGCTCCGACGAGCTGATTTCGCTCCTGGCCATGGCCTGCGATGTGCCGGTGCAGCCCGGTCGCAAAAAGCCGGTGATCCTGGCGCCCATGCCCGGTTTTGTGATGTACGCCATGAGCGCAGCCTTGCAGGGGCTGGACTTCTGTGGTGTGCCGCTAACGGCAGATTTCGCCCTGGACGTGCCCGCCATGCTGGCGGCGATTGCCGAGCAGCAGCCCGCCATCGTCTACCTGGCTTACCCGAACAACCCCACCGCCAATTTGTGGGACGCGGCAGACATGGCCCGTGTGATTGAAGCCGCCGGTGCGGCGGGCAGCATCGTGGCGATTGACGAGGCCTACCAGCCGTTTTCCAGCCGCACCTACCTCGACGTGATTCGCGCCCAGCCGGAGCAGCATGCCCATGTGCTGCTGATGCGCACCCTGAGCAAGTTTGGCCTGGCTGGCGTGCGATTAGGTTACATGATGGGGCAGCGTGATTTGATCGCCCAGGTCGACAAGGTGCGCCCGCCCTACAACATCAGCGTGCTCAACTACGAGTGCGCGCTGTTCGCCCTGGAGCATGCCGACGTGTTTGCGGCGCAGGCTACTGATTTGCGGGCGCAGCGCAGCTGGCTGCTTGCCGCGTTGCGCGCCATGCCGGGCGTACATGCCTGGGACAGCGACGCCAATATGGTTCTGGTTCGGGTCGAAAATGCACAAAAAGTATTCGATGGATTAAAGGCCAAAGGCGTGCTGGTCAAAAACGTTTCTAAAATGCACCCATTGCTGGTTAACTGTTTGCGTCTCACCGTCGGCACCGCCGCGGAGAACACCCAGTTGCTGGCCGCCCTTCAGGAATCCCTATGACGCATTACCCATTGACCGAAGTCCCTGTGACTGCCAACCCCCGCACGGCGGAGGTGACGCGCAACACGGCGGAAACCCGCATCACGGTCAAGGTGAACCTGGATGGCACCGGCAAGAGCCGCCTGTCCACCGGCATTGGCTTTTTTGACCACATGCTCGACCAGATCGCCCGCCACGGGCTGATTGATCTGGACATTGAGGCCGAAGGCGATTTGCACATCGATGGCCACCACACCGTGGAGGACGTCGGCATCACCTTGGGGCAAGCGGTGTTTAAGGCGGTGGGCGATAAAAAAGGCCTGCGCCGCTATGGCCACGCCTATGTGCCATTGGACGAAGCGCTGAGCCGCGTGGTGGTGGACTTTTCGGGCCGCCCCGGGCTGGTGATGGATGTGCCGTTCAAGAGCGGCATGATCGGCGCGTTTGACACCCAGCTCACCCACGAATTCTTCCAGGGCTTTGTGAACCATGCCCTGGTCACCTTGCACATCGACAACCTCAAGGGCGACAACGCCCACCACCAGGCCGAGACCGTGTTCAAGGCATTTGCCCGCGCCCTGCGGGATGCGCTGGAGTTGGACCCGCGCTCCCTGGGGACCATTCCCTCAACCAAGGGTTCTCTCTAGTTTTATATGCCAAATAGACCTCTAGCCCCCGTGGAATATGCGCAACCAGCTATGAAAAGAATAGCATGAAAAAAGTTGCAGTGGTGGACTATGGCATGGGTAACCTGCGCTCGGTCACGCAAGCGGTGATGCATGTAGCCGCCGACGCCGGGGTTGAAGTGGTGTGGGCGCGTACCGCCCAAGAGGTGATGGACGCCGAGCGTGTGGTGCTGCCCGGCCAGGGTGGCATGCGCGACTGCATGCACGAGCTGCACGCGTCCGGCATGTTCGACGCCGTGATGCACGCCGCAGCGAACAAACCCCTGATGGGTGTGTGTGTTGGCATGCAAATGCTGCTGGACCACAGTGAAGAGTTGGACACCCCCTGCTTGGGCCTGATCCCCGGTGAAGTGGTCAAGTTCGATCTGGTCGGGCAAATCCAACCCGACGGCAGCCGCTACAAGGTGCCGCAAATGGGCTGGAACCAGGTCTACCAGACCAACCACGGCGGCGTTGCGCGCCACCCGGTGTGGGGTGACGTGCCCGATGGCAGTTACTTCTACTTTGTGCACAGTTACTACGCCAGACCGTCAGATACACGCCACAGTGTGGGAGAGACGGACTATGGTCAGCGCTTTTCAGCGGCGATTGCGCGCGATAATATTTTCGCAACCCAATTTCACCCTGAAAAAAGTGCCGAGCACGGTTTATCCCTCTACCGCAACTTCCTTCACTGGAATCCGTGAACTCCGTTTGCGTATTCCGAGCCTTTCCTCCTTCCTCCCTTCCCATCCACTCCTGAAGCACCATGCTTTTAATTCCTGCTATTGATCTCAAAGACGGCCACTGCGTTCGCCTCAAACAAGGCGATATGGACCAATCCACCACTTTCGGCGAAGACCCCGCGGTCATGGCCCGCAAATGGGTGGACAAAGGCGCGCGGCGCCTGCATCTGGTGGACTTGAACGGTGCGTTTGCGGGTCACCCCAAAAACGAGATGGCCATTCGCAAGATCCTCAAGGCCGTGGGCAGCGAGATTGATGTGCAATTGGGTGGCGGCATTCGCGACCTGGACACCATCGAGCGTTACCTCGACGCTGGCCTGCGCTACGTCATCATTGGAACGGCGGCCGTCAAAAACCCCGGTTTCCTGCAAGATGCCTGCACCGCCTTTGGCGGCCACATCATCGTCGGCCTGGACGCCAAGGACGGCAAAGTCGCCACCGACGGCTGGAGCAAGCTCTCGCACCACGACGTGGTCGATCTGGCCAAGAAGTTTGAAGACTACGGCGTTGAATCCATCATTTACACCGACATTGGCCGTGACGGCATGCTGACGGGCATCAACATTGACGCCACCGTCAAGCTGGCGCAAGCCCTGACCATTCCCGTGATTGCCTCCGGCGGCCTGTCCAACATGGCCGACATCGAAGCCCTGTGCGCAGTGGAAGACGAAGGCGTCGAAGGCGTCATCTGCGGACGCGCCATCTACAGTGGCGACCTGGACTTTGAAGCAGCGCAAGCGCGTGCTGATGAATTGAATGGATAAGGTTTTTCCAGGTTGCCCCCATGCTCGCTAAACGCATCATTCCCTGCCTGGATGTAACCGGTGGTCGCGTTGTCAAAGGCGTTAACTTTGTCGAACTGCGCGATGCGGGCGATCCGGTAGAAATTGCGGCGCGCTACAACGACCAGGGTGCCGATGAGCTGACGTTTCTGGACATCACCGCCACCAGCGATGGGCGCGACCTGATTTTGCACATCATCGAGGCGGTGGCCTCACAGGTGTTCATTCCGCTGACGGTCGGTGGCGGCGTGCGTACAGTCGAAGACGTGCGCCGTTTGCTCAACGCCGGGGCCGACAAAATCAGCTTCAACTCCGCCGCCCTGGCCAATCCGCAGGTGATTGAAGACGCCTCGCACAAGTACGGCGCGCAGTGCATTGTGGTGGCCATTGACGCCAAACGCCGCTCCGAAGAAGACGCCATGCGCCTTGTTGATGGCTTGGCAATAGGCCCCGGCTGGGATGTGTTCAGCCATGGCGGACGAAAAAACACCGGGCTGGATGCCGTGGCTTGGGCCACTGAGATGGCACGCCGCGGTGCCGGTGAGATTTTGCTCACCAGCATGGACCGTGATGGCACCAAGGCCGGATTCGATCTGGCGTTGACCCGCGCCGTGTCGGACGCGATCAGTGTGCCGGTGATTGCCTCTGGCGGTGTCGGTACTTTGGACCATCTGGCCGACGGTGTGACGCTGGGCGGTGCCGATGCGGTGCTG
>CAJASG010000380.1 GCA_903944555.1 uncultured beta proteobacterium | reverse complement strand
GTGATTGACCGCCTAACCAAAGAGATCATCTGGCAGTACGGCGAAAAGGGGAAAAAAGGTTTCACCCCTGGCCTGCTGAACTACCCCGATGGCGTAGACCTGGATGTGTTTCGGGATTGGAAATCGGCCAAACGGAAGTAGCTTAATGGGCCGGTTCAGGCCCATCAGTCATCACCGCGTTTGCCCTTGATATCGTCCTCGTCGCTACTGCGGTGGCACTCCACACAATTCTCGAACTCCCGGATGCCTTCCTTGATGTGCTCCCGGCGAATGTTGGCGGGCGTGTGCTCGTGGCAGCCGTAGCAGGTAAAGCGGCTGTAGTCATTGCGGACATGGCAGGTCACGCAACTGGCATTGTGGTCACGGTCCAGCACAAAGAACTTGTCGTGGTCAAAGGTGGCTGGAGTCCATTTCTGCTGCGTATGGCATTGGGCACAGTTGCCGGTGATTTGCTTGTGCAGCGCGTCGGTGGGGGACTTGTGACAGGTCTGGCACTGGTCCGCCGTTTCCTTTTTCAGGAGCGCATGGTTGAAATTGCCGTGCAGTTTGTAGCGCTTCACCCCGGCGTGGTCGCTATGGCAGGACACGCAATCCTGGCTGACCAGTTTTTGGTGGAACGGGGTGGTGGTGAGCGGCTTGACAAGCGCAGCACCTTTGGTGCTTACGCGTCCAATGTCATCCGGTTTATGGCAGGCCACGCATTTGCGGGAATCCGCCCCGGTGAATGACACATGGCAGGCAAAGCAATCCGAGTCCAATTGCTTATGGCCAGGGATCAGTTTTCCAGGCCCCACCATCAGGTGCGGGTAGGCAAAGGTCAACACCGCCAGCACCACCAGATTGATGAGCAATACCCATTTGAGAGTTCGGCTCATATCCATCCCCAGAATAAAAAGATGCTGAAGATATGGCCCAGCGCCAACACGGCAAATACGATGAAGATCGGGATGTGCACCTTGCGCCACTGGGTCATGGCGCCCAGTGCCACGGCGTCCCAAAACACGGCCCGCTCCACCTCGGACTTGGACAGGCCACGCAACTGGTACTGGGCACGCTCACCCTGCACATGCTGGCGCGACTGGTTCAGCAGCATCTTGCCCACCATGCCACTGATCACGTTCACCCCCATGGCAACCGTGGCGAGCCACGGCAGGATGGCATTGAAGTGAATCCCCGCATGAATGAGCACCATCAGCGAACCAAGCCAGGTGCCGAACTCATGCATTTTGAGCAAGGCTTTGGGATCCCCGGCTTTCACAAATTTGCGCTTGCGCAGTGAGTAATACAGCGAACCAATAATGAGCAAGGTGCCGGGTATGCCCATGTAACGCCCAACCCACACCAAGTTGAAGCGGTGCAAAACGTAATCCCCCGCAAAGGTGGCCGCAGCCAGCACACCGAGCAGCAGGGTAAAGGGCAACACATGTTCGCGCCAAAGTGAGCTTTTCATTTACGCCTCCAATGTCACAGCGGTCTTGGGGGTGCAAACGCACAACAGGCAACTGCCCGGCTCGGGATCAAAATCGGGCGACTGGGTGTAGGCCACCTCCCCCGAACGAATCGTGGTCTGGCAACTCCCGCAGCCGCCCGCGCGGCAACCTGAGGCCACCGCAATACCATGGGCCTCGGCAAAGTCCAGCAAGGAGCCCATGCCGGGCTGCCACGGCAACTGCTTTTGGGTTTTGGCGAAGGTCACCATCACCGTATCACTGGTATCACCCGGAACAGCGGCCGCTGACATCGCTGTCTTTCTGCGTTTAACAGACGCCGGGCCAAACGCCTCAAAGTGAATGTGCGCGTCCGGCACACCCCAGTCCTCCAACGCCGGCACCAGACTGGCCAACATGGGCGTAGGTCCGCAAATATAGAAGTGGTACGGCTTGAGCGGTAACAGTCGGCGCAGCAAAGCCACATCGACGCGGCTATGGTGGTGGTGCACGGGCCCCGTTCGGTGCCCATCCAGGTCTGCGGGTTGCGGATCGCTCAGGCACAGGTGCAGATGGAAGTTGGCGTGCTGTGTCGCCAGGGCTTGCAGCTGCGTCAGCATGACCAACTCAGTCCGGTTGCGCACGCCATAAAACAGCCACACCTCGCGCCCGGTTTGCTCGGCCAGGCTCCAGCTCAGCATACTCAGCATGGGCG
>CAJASG010000379.1 GCA_903944555.1 uncultured beta proteobacterium | reverse complement strand
GGCGCGGCGACTTTCACAATGCGCGCCAGTTGCTGCAAGCCATGGCCAGGCGCATTGACAAGCCACCAGCACGCAAGGCGCGCAAATCTGCAGCGCCGGTGCCAGAGGTTGCCCCCATCGACGCCTTCAACCAGCACCGCCAAGCCCAGGCACAGCGGGCGCGCATCTTGGGCATGGTGCTGATTCCGTTCAATGCCGACTACAGCATCCCTCTTCGCCGCGCACCCGACGCCAAAGCGGCCTGCACTGAGGCTTGGGGCCGCGTGCGTGCGGCGGTCGAAGGGGTTGACGGTGCCAGCATCTCGACCTTGCGCGACCTAATGGGCATGATCAGCGCGCACGAATGGCGCAAAAAAGGCGTCGAAATTGCGGCCTTGGGTGAGGGCCCGCACAACCGCATCCACCCGCATTACGGCGTTTTTTCGCCCGTGCGCGGGGAGTACATTGATCTGGTGGCCACAACACCACTACCGACAAGTGCAGTAACACCCTTGGTGGCGTTCGACATTGGTACCGGCACCGGCGTGCTGGCCGCCGTGTTGGTGCGCCGTGGTGTCACCCAGGTGGTGGCAACCGAGATGGATTCACGCGCGCTGGCCTGCGCCATGGCCAACCTCAAGCAACTGGGGGTGCTCCCGCAAGTGAACGTCGTCAGGGTCGATTTATTCCCGGAGGGCACCGCGGGATTGGTGGTGTGCAACCCACCGTGGCTGCCCGCCCGCCCCAGCTCGCCCATAGAGCACGCGGTGTACGACGAAGGCAGCCGTATGCTGTTGGGGTTTCTCAAGGGATTGGCGGCGCACCTCGCGCCCGGCGGTGAAGGCTGGCTCATCTTGTCGGACTTTGCCGAGCACTTGGGCTTGCGCACCCGTGCCGAACTGCTGGACGCGATTGCCGCGAATGGCCTGAAGGTGCTGGGCCGCTTGGACGCCAAACCGCTGCACCCCAAGGTGGAAGATGCCACCGACCCGCTGCACACCGCACGGGCGGCCGAGGTGACATCGTTGTGGCGCTTGGCGGCACTTGGCTGAGCGGGACCAATAACCCGCCACGGACAGGCGCTTTCGATTCAAGCGAGAATCGGCGCCCTTCTCCAAGAACACCAGAAAGCCAGAACCATGACTAGCGCCATCTACACCGCCTCCATCCCCGTATTCACGCAGATGCTGGGCGGGCTCAAAACCGTGTTGGCCAAAGCCGAAGCGCACGCCACCGAGAAAAAGATCGACCCCAACGCCTTGCTGCAGGCTCGCCTTTACCCCGACATGTTCCCCCTGCTACGCCAAGTGCAAGTGGCTAGCGACTTTGCCAAAAGCGTCTCGGCACGCTTGGCGGGTGTGGAAGTCCCCAAGCTGGACGACGCGGAGCAAACCTTTGCCGATTTGCAAGCGCGCCTGGACACGGTGTTGGCGTTTATCAACGGCCTGAATACGGCACAGTTTGAGGACGCCGCCACCCGCGAGATCGTGACCCAGGCTGGCACCCCCAAAGAGAAGCGGTTTACCGGCCAGTCTTATATCTTCAACTACGGCCTGCCCCACTTCTTCTTTCACACCACCACGGCCTACGCCATCCTGCGCCACAGCGGCGTGGAAGTTGGCAAGAAGGACTTTGTGGGCACGTATTAATTAATTGCCTGCGTGTACGGGTATGCAGGCGTTCTACTCTGATCAGTTTGTATTGCCCCTGCCGCAGGGCCACCGCTTTCCCATGGCCAAATATGGCATGCTGCGCGACCAGTTGGCACTCCATCTGCCCGCCATTGGTCTGGAGGAAGCGCCCAGCGCCATGGATGGTGAACTGGCCTACGCCCATACCCCCGCCTACATTGCCCACATTGCGCAGGGCACATTGAGCGCGCCCGCCCAGCGTGAGATTGGATTCCCCTGGAGCCCCGCCATGGCGGAGCGGGCGCGGCGCTCGGTCGGGGCCACCATTGCGGCAGCGCGCAGTGCCATGGACCAAGGCATTGCCGCAAATCTGGCTGGTGGTACGCACCACGCCTATGCGGACAAAGGCAGCGGGTTTTGCGTGTTCAACGACGTGGCAGTCACGGCGCGCGTGCTGCAAAGCGAGTGGAGCCGAAAGCACCGTGCAAGCCGAGCGCAACTGAAGGTTGCCGTGATTGATCTGGACGTGCACCAAGGCAACGGCACCGCCAGCATCTTCAAAAATGACGACAGCGTGTTCACACTATCGCTGCATGGCGACAAGAACTTTCCGTTTCGCAAAGAAAGTGGTGACCTGGATGTGCCCTTACCCGATGGCTGTGGCGATGCGGATTATCTGGCCGCACTGGAACGGGCCCTTGAAGAGTTGGAACAGCGGTTTGATCCTGGCTTTGTCATCTACCTGGCCGGGGCAGACCCGTTTGAAGGCGACCGACTGGGGCGTCTCAAGCTGAGCTTCGATGGTCTGCAAACGCGGGACCGGCGGGTGTTTGATTGGTGCTTTACCCGCCGCATTCCCATGGCCTTTGTCATGGCCGGTGGTTATGGCGTGCGGATTGAAGAAACGGTGCAGGTGCAGCTCAACACTTACCGCATTGCGCTGGAATACTGGGAACGCTGGCGTTCGGCGCAACCCAATCCGCTCAGCTGACCCCAATGGTATTTCTACCCGCTTCGGGGCACCAGGAGTCATCGGGGCTTTGGGCTTGAACGACTCCAGAAGGCCCATATCGGTCTAAAGAGGGGTTGCATTAATATGTCCGGAGTGCAGCGGAAGCTGACGTTCCGCCGTAAGGCTCAGTTTGATACGATTCCGAAGACTTTTTCATTCATCATTCGTTGAACCGCTCCATCTCCATGACCCAATGACAGACATGCACGTTCACATCCAACTCCAGGCAGCACGTGCGCTGTTGAAGTTCTGTGTTGACCATCGATACGGAAGTCGGCACCTCGAGGATATTCGCCAATGCATAGTCGCCTTAGAGGCTCGCGATATGGAGGTCGCGGTCAAGGCGTTTCAGGGCGTGCCTCTGGTTGGAAATGGATGCTTCAACGATTGGTATCCGCCGGTGGTGTTCGAACACGAAGATCACGAGTATGTAGCCACAGTCTTTGGGGCATTGGTATCAAATTGGAGCCTTATGATGGCACTTTGTGCTGCCAAGGGCCCTAACCCTGCGCCGCTGAGCTCCACATAACGACTGCTTCGGAGCCCGGCGAATATCGGCAATCAGTCTCAAAGAGTCGTTCACGGTCAAAAAACGAATGACTCTTTACGCCCCCTATGCACAGTTCACAACTATGCACAGGTCATGCGTCTTTGGTCGCGCAGAT
>CAJASG010000378.1 GCA_903944555.1 uncultured beta proteobacterium | reverse complement strand
CGGTCGGTGTACACCACCGAAAACTCTAACAATCCATCGGGATCAACTTGGGGCAAAAGACTGGACATGGCGGGCTCCGGGTGGTGGGCTGGGGTTGGACTCTGGCTCAAATCAACAGCTTAGCACGCACAGTGCCTGCATCCAATCTTGGCGCTGTGCAACATGAAATTCGATCCCTCAACCAACACAATGATCAGTTCGCTTCAACATCCTCGTCTGCAAAGACAAACAGGCGCGCCATGTCCAGGATTTCGATCTTTCCGTAAGACAGTCGGATCAAGCCTCCCTTTTCCAATTGGCTCAACAATGCATTTGCAGTCTGGCGTGAACAGCGTGCCAAGCCAGCCAAGCGGTCCTGCTTGACCATCAGCGTTCCGGAATTGCCCTTCATCTTCTGGTCACGCGCCAGGATGTGCACCAGCTTGGCCATACGCTGTTCGGGTCCGGTCAGCACTGACTGGCCGGTCCACTCCATCAGGAGACGAAGACGCTGACCGATCTCACCAATGATCAAAGGGTACATCTTGGGGTTCTGTTCGCAAAAGCGTTGCACCTCAGCCACCGGCAACGCGATAAAGCAGCTTGACGAACCGCTGTAGAAATCATGTTCAGGTGGCGCAGCAATAAAGCACGGAAGCCAAGTTGCCCAGGCACCGGGCCCTACTTCACTGACCGAGATTTCTTTGCCTGAGGCCCGGCGCGCCACGATTTCAATATGCCCCTCCACCACCAAACGCAACCACTGCAGTGGCTTCCCGGCAGCGTTGAGCAGGGTTGCCACTTCAAACCGCTCTACCCGGGCATGTACGGCCAGTTCATCGAGCAACTCTGGCCCCAGGCGTCCTAACACCGTGGGCAGCAGAAATGCCTTGATGTTGATATCGGACCGAGGGTTAACCATGAGGACTCATTTCAATGTTTGTCGGGGTTTAGACATTCTGCCGTGCCAGAATTTTTTAGCATCGTGTCATACCCTAACCACATCACGACACCCATGAAAAAATCCATGCTCGGCCTGACGGCTTCCTTCGTAATGGCGCTGGCTCCCACGCTCACGCCAAGCGCCCAGGCCCAAATCCTGAGCCCTGAAAAAATGATGGGGGATGCGCTGGCCTCCGTTGCCGCAGGAAAGGACCCGATTCCCGGCCCGCGTTCATGTTTCTGGTTGCGTGGTCCCGCCAGTGCTGACCCATACATCAACATTGCTTACCCGGACGCAGCCACCTTCTACTGGGCTGCGGTATTCACTATGCCCCCGGGTGCCAAGCTCAGCCTGGAAGGCCAGTTTGCACACTCCCGCTACATGTCCTTCATCAGCTACGACGAGGCGGGTCGCCCCATTGAGTCGGTGGCGGATTACCTGATCAAACCCAAAGCCGGCTCCACCAACCCCTTCCTCGCCGAGGCCGACCGCAATGCCAAGCAAAGGGACTACACGCTGGAAGTAGTGGATGGCCGCCCCGACCCCAAGCTGAAAACAGGCATGAACCTGGTGGGAGAGCAGCGCGACATCATCAACACGCCCAAGTACGGTCCTCCCGGCCAGCAGGTCATTTTGTACCGCATCTATGTAGGGGATAAAGGTACGGATGAGACCGGCAATGCGGGCTTGCCCATACCGGTGCTAACCTTGGCCGATGGCAAGGTGTTGCGCGGTACCGATGCCTGCCCCAGCCTGAAAACACGCCAGCCCTTGCTACTGGACCCTGCGGCCATGGCGGTGCCCATGCCCATGTACCAGACGATGCTGCAAGAAGCCGCCAAGTTCGGCCCTACCTTCCCCGCCATGAACCCACCGGTGTGGCACCAGCAGTTGGATCGCGATGCGCTGTATGGCATCTACCTGAACAAACCGCCAGCAGAAGGCGCACGCAAGAGCGAAGGTGGCTTCTACCCCAACCTGGACAACCAGTACATCCGCGCCATCGTCAACCGCAAGCATGGCAAGGTATTTATGGTGCGCGCCAAGGCCCCCACCACGCCGCGCACCTACAAAGGGGATGCGTCCATGGGCACGGGTGATCTGCGCTACTGGTCGTACTGCTCCAACCAGGGGTTTGCCAACACCCGTGTGAACGCCTGCGTGCATGACGAAAACGTACCCACCGGTCCGGACGGTTTCTACACCATCGTGCTCAGCCGCAAGGCAGACCGTCCCCGTAACGCCATCGCCCAATGCGGGGTGGCCTGGTTGCCTATGGCGGACGATGGTGACGGTGCGGTGGACGACGATGTAACCGTACTGCAATTGCGCCACATGCTGGGTGCGGGGGCTTTCCCCAACGCAATTCAGGGCATCAGCAAGCCCGGCATGGAAGAAAAAGACATGGGTGCGTACTACCCCCGAGGCCGCTACATGACAGTCAACCAGTTTGAAACCGCTATCCCCTGCCAGATCGAAAAGCGCTAACCGTCCACCAACCAGCTCGGTAAACTCCAAACCTATCTGGAGGACCCATGCCCCGCTTTGCCGCCAACCTGACCATGCTCTACAACGAGCACGCTTTTCTGGACCGTTTCGCCGCTGCCGCCCAGGATGGCTTCGAAGCGGTTGAGTACCTGTTCCCCTATGCCTTTGAGGCCCGTGAATTGGCGGCGCGGCTGTT
>CAJASG010000377.1 GCA_903944555.1 uncultured beta proteobacterium | reverse complement strand
GGGATCTTGATCTGCACCCGGTCCGGGTCGATCATGACCGTGGCACTGGACTCCACGATCTCCTGGATTGTCTTCATGCCCGCCCAGACGCCCGAAAAACGGCTCATGGCGAAGGCGTGCACCCCCAAGTCCAGAATTTCCTGCACATTGGCGGGGAAGAACACTGGCGTGCCGCAGGCCTTGAAAATGTGGTCACTTTGGTGCGCGGCGGTGGAGCTTTTGGAGATGTGGTCATCCCCGGCCACCGCAATCACACCGCCCCACGGCGTGGTACCGGCCATGTTGGCGTGTTTGAACACATCCGAGCAGCGGTCCACGCCCGGACCTTTGCCGTACCAGATACCGAACACACCGTCGTATTTGTTAGAGCCCGGGGGCGCAAAACCCAGTTGCTGGGTGCCCCACAGTGCGGTGGCCGCCAGCTCTTCGTTGACGCCGGGCTGGAACACCACATGGTGCGCCTTGAGGTATTTTTCGGCCTTGACCAAGGACTGGTCGTAGGTGCCCAGTGGGGAGCCGCGGTAACCGCTGATGAATCCGGCGGTGTTTTTACCTACGCGTTGGTCGCGCACGCGCTGCAGCATGGGCAGCTTGACCAAAGCCTGTACGCCGCTCATGAAAGCGCGGCCGTAGTCCAGGGAATATTTATCGTCGAGGGTGACAGTTTCCAGCGATTTGCGGATGTGAGCGGGCAAATCGCGTGAGAGCGGGGCGTTCATCGTTTGAAGTCTCCTGTGGGTAATAAGCCACCTTGTGGGCGGCACATAAATCAGGCCGTCTTCCGGGTAGGAAGAGACTGACCAGTTGCAAAGTGTAGTGGTTCTGCCGCCCCTTGGGCGCCTCACCGCGTCACAATGGCATATCGCTTTCCCCCATACCGGCTCAACCCCAACCCTGCCCGCCATGCGCCACCACGCTCTTGTTTCGGCTTTTATTTATACATGTTTTATGCTGCTATGCCCCGTGGCAATTGCGCAGGCAGCTCCTGATTTAATAGCAAAATCCAACCCGCTGTCTTTGCGCAACCTGCAAATTGAAGTACGTCAGGTGCAGCACGAAGACGGCCAGCGCGCGGGTCTGGAAAGCCACGGCGGCGTGCGGGTCAATCCGGACGGATCGGTGGCATTGGCAGGCCAGGTTCAGGCGCAGGACACACAAGCCCGCCAATCCGGCACCGCCGTGCAGCGGGTGCTGGTACTCAACGGGCGCAGCGCACACATTGCTTTGCGTACCGATACCCCCGTGCGTCTGATGCAGACCTTTGTGCGCAATGGCGTGCTGGTGTTCACCCAAGGCACGGTGCTGCTGCAAAAGGGAACCGGCTTCAGGGCCACCCCACGCTGGGATGGATCGGACCGGGTGGAACTGGAAATCGCGGCACAGCAAGCACTGAACGCTATGGTGGCCGGCACGGGCCAAGCTTCTAGCAGCACGGCCAGCATCCTTGTGCTGCCACTGGGAGAGTGGATGACGGTGGCACAGTCCGAGCAGCAGACCAGTGACAGCCGCTCCGGCCTGGGCGGAATGGTCAACCAAGCCAGCCAGATCAGCACCGACGTGCAGGTGCGGTTGACGGTGCGTTAACGCCGCACCGCTGCGACCTCATTTGGCCTTGTTGAGCACTTCGCGAATGGTGGCCGCCAGTTCATCGGCCTGGAACTTGGCGATATAGGCGTCAGCCCCAACGCTCTTGACGTGGCCTTCGTTCGTGGTGCCAGTCAAAGAGGAGTGGATGATCACTGGCAGGGATTTGAAGCGCGGGTCCTGTTTGATGTTACGGGTCAGCGTAAAGCCGTCCATCACCGGCATCTCCAGATCGGTGAGCACCAGGGCAATCTTGTCCTTGGCGGTCTTACCTTCAGTGGCCGCCTGGTCGGAAATGGATTGCAGCCGATCCCACGCTTCCTGACCGGTTTTGGTCATGATGTAGGGAATACCCATGGCCTTCAGGCCTTCTTCAATCATCATGCGGGCCACGGCAGAGTCATCGGCGGCCAGCACCACGGTGCCGGGCGGCAGCGTCAGCTTGGGCACGACCACGCCCTCTTGCACCCCCTTGTGCTGGTCTGGGAAGACATCGCGCAGAATTTGCTCGACGTCCAGCACCTGGGCCAACCGGGTGTTTTCGGCCGCACCGTCCAGCCGTGCAATGCTGGTCACCAGCCCACCGCCATTGCCCTCGGCCGACAGCACATGCTTCCAGCCCAAACGCACAATCTCCTTCACTTCTTCCACCGCAAACGCTTGCGTGGTGCGGGCAAACTCGGTCACCAACAAAATGCCCAGACCCTTGGTGGGGTTGCAGCCCGTGATGGCGGCTAAGTTGATGACTGGAATCATCTGCCCACGGATATTGGCAATGCCCATGACGCTGGGCGGCGCGTTGACCATGACGGTGACTTCGGGCATCACCAGAATCTCACGCACCTTGAACACATTGATACCGAACAGTTCACGCCGTGTGGTACCGGGCGCCTCGCCCAAACGAAACAGCAACAGTTCGAACATGCTGTTGCCAGCCAGATTGGTGCGTTCGTCGATTTCCCGCATTTCTTTGTTCATGGGTTCTTCCTAATGTGACGGCGTGATAAATCTCAAGCCACATGGTAACGCGATCGGAGCTACTTTGGCCACAACACCCACAACTGAAGAGGCTGTTTGAGGCGCCCGGCCAGCTCACCAGCCTGCTGGCCCCACCCGGCAAAGTAGTCGGCCCGCACGGCACCCGTGATGGCGCTGCCAGTATCTTGCGCCAACACCAGTTTTTGCAGATTCACATGGGCTCCGTTGGAGACCAGCCAAACCGGCGTGCCGTAGGGAATGCTGCCAGGGTCCACGGCAATGGATCGCCCTGGTGTCAGCGCCACACCCTGGGCGCCGCGCGGGCCAAAGGCGGCGTCCAGGTCAGACAAGGGCTCCTCCTTGAAAAACACCATGCGTGGATTAATCCAGGTGAGCTCTTGCAAGCGCTGCGGATTTTGTGCCAGCCAGGCCTTGACGCCCGGCCAAGATGCGTCCCGCACCAAGCCTTGACCCAGCAACCAGCGCGGTGCGCTTTTGAAGGGCTGGTCGTTGGTCCCGGCATAGGCCAGTCGCAGCCAGCGCGGGCTGCCATCGGGCTGCGTAATGTAAATCCTGCCGGAACCCTGAACGTGCAACATCATGGCGTCCACCGGATCCGCTAGGTAGACAATTTCACGCCCCGCCAGCGCGGCCTGAACCTCGGGCACGGTGTCGATCTCCTGCCGGGTAAACCAGGGCTTTCGTTGTGCCAGTCCGGCGGGCGCTCGGTACAGCGGCACGGCGAAGCCGTTGGCAGGGGTGCGGCTGGCTTCCAGTATCGGTTCGAAATAACCGGTCAGCACGCCGCTGGACTCGCCCTGCACGGTCTCCACCCGGTAGGGCTGAAGGCGCTGCTGCAACCACCCCAACTGCTCCTCAGGGCTGCCGATGCTCAGTCGGCGCACTTCGGCGCACAAGGCTGCGAACGGGGCCACCGGCTTTTCACAGCTCTTGATCCAGGCGTTCCAGGCTTCAAACAGCGGGTCTGCACCCAAGCCGGGCAATTCGGCCCACGGCACGGGAACCCAACGGCTTCGCGCTTGCTGGATGACGCCCGCCTCACTGGGGGCCGTGTTGGCACAGGCCGTCAGTGCGCCTGCCGCCAGCAGAGTTCCTACAATCAGCACCCTATACCCGCAGGCTAGGAGCCAACGCAT
>CAJASG010000376.1 GCA_903944555.1 uncultured beta proteobacterium | reverse complement strand
TAAAAGTCGGCAATGCCGCCGTTGGAAATCCAGGTCTTGGTGCCGTTGAGCACCACGCTGTCACCCTCAATGCGCGCACTGCACTGCATGGCCGCCACGTCCGAGCCGGCATCGGGCTCACTCAAGGCAAAAGCGGCAATGGCCTGGCCTGCAGCGACGCGCGGCAAATAGGCCTGCTTTTGCTGCGCGGTACCTGCCAGGCTGATCGCCCCTGAGCCCAGCCCCTGCATGGCAAATGCAAAGTCTGCCAGACCGCTGTGGCGGGCCAGTGTTTCGCGGATCAGGCAAATGCTGCGGGTGTCCATGCTTTCGCGCACACCACCGAATTCCGTGCCGCCCACCGCGTGGCGCAACCAGCCGCCTGCGCCCAACTGGCGTACCAACGCGATGCACTCGGCATCTACGTCGGGGCCGTGCGCATGCGCGATGTTCTCAACACACCAGGCGTCCAGAGATTTGGCCAGCTCTGCGTGGTGCGGCTCAAAAAAGGGCCAGTTCAGGTAATTGGTATCACTCATGGTGCGGCTTCCTTAGTTGCCCTGAAAGACGGGCTTTTGTTTGGCGACGAAGGCGTGGTAGGCGCGGCGGAAGTCTTCCGTCAGCATGCACAGTGCCTGCGCCTGTGCTTCGGCTTCAATGGCTTGGTCGATAGACATATTCCACTCCTGGTGCAACATGGTTTTGGTAATGCCATTGGCGAATGTTGGACCGGCGGCAATGTCGCTGGCCCAGGCCTGCGCGTCAGCCAGCAAGGTTTCCGGCGGGCTCAGGCGGTTGAGGAATCCAGCCCGCTCGGCCTCCTCGCCGCCCACCGAGCGGCCGCTGTACAGCCAGTCACTGGCGCGGCCCTGACCGATGATGCGCGGCAATATGGCGCAAGCGCCCATGTCGCAGCCAGCCAGACCCACGCGATTGAACAGGAACGCGGTCTTGCTGCGCACAGTGCCGATGCGCAAGTCGGACGCCATGGCCGTAATGGCTCCAGCGCCAGCGCAAATACCATCGATGGCGGCAATGATGGGCTGCGGACAGGCACGCATGGTTTTGACCAGATCACCCGTCATGCGGGCGAACATCAGCAATTCAGGGGCCGCCAACTGCACCAGCGGGCCAATGATTTCATGCACATCACCGCCCGAGCAAAAGTTACCGCCCGCACCGGTCACCACCACGACTTTGACATCGCTGGCATATTTCAACTGGCCAAACAGGTCGCGCAACTCGGCGTAAGACGCGAAGGTCAGCGGGTTCTTGCGCTCCGGGCGGTTGAGTGTGATGGTGGCAACACCGCCCGCGCAGTCCCACTGGAAATGCGTGGCCTGGTAGGCGGCCAGCAACTTGCGGTTGGCAGACAGCAACGTAGGGTCGATGGAGCTGGACAGGTGAGAGTTCATTGCGTTCAATCCTGGTTTCAAGGGGTGGAAGATGACGGCACGGCGTCGGCCTGCGAGTTCAGTATGTGCACGCGCAGACCGCCGAGTTGTTGGTACATTTGCGCCAATGTTCTGGCATCAAGACAAGCAAACAGTTCGAGCACCCATTGCTCATGTTCCTTGGCCATGGTTTCGAACTGCTCCCGACCTTTGGGTGTCATATTCAGTATCCAGGAGCGCCGGTCGGTCGGGCTGCTGGAACGCGTGACCAGGCCGTCTCGCTCCAACTCGTCCGTGATTGCGGTGACGTTGGCTCCGGTCACCATCAGGTGGCTGGAGAGGTCTTTCATGCGCATCCCATCCGTCTCACGGTACAACTGGGACAGGTAGTCGAAGCGCGGCAGACTGGTGTCAAAACGCACGCGCAGGCGGCGGCGAATTTCGCTCTCCATCTGGGTGGTACATGCCAGCATGCGCAACCAGAGTTTGAGCGCAGCATGGTCGCCGACCACGCTGCGGGCTTCAAAACCCAGGCCATCGGCGGCATGGAGTGCGTCGACGCTGGCATCCTGTTGGGGTATAGAAAATTTAGCCATTTATGCCTCTAGCCCGCTTTAGATATGCGCAAGTAGCTATCAAAAATATAGTAATCATGATGTCATCCTAGGACATGACCTCGCCACCACACACGGCAATAGCTTGGCCGGTGATGCTGGCCGCACCGAGTCCTGCGAGCCAGGCCACCGTGTCGGCCACTTCATCGGGTTGAACCAGTCGTTTCATCGGGTTGCCCTTGGCTAACTCGGCGCGCGCCTCCAGTTCGGTGCGACCGGTTTTTGTCATGATGTTGGCGACAGCATCTTTGACGATGTCGGTTTCGGTATAGCCCGGACAGACGGCATTGACGGTGATCCCCTTCGTCGCCAACTCCAGCGCCAGTGCGCGGGTCAGACCAAGAACACCATGCTTGGCGGCGGTATAGGCCGACACATACGCATAGCCCACCAAAGCGGCGGTACTGGCAACGTTGATGACACGCCCGGATTGGGCTGCAAGCATGTCGGGAAGCACTGCCTGCGTGCAGTGGAAAACCCCCATCAGGTTGACGCCAATCATGCGCTCGAACATGGCCGTATCGGTTTTCAAGAACGGGGCGCTTTGCGCCTGACCGGCGTTATTCACAAGAACCGCGATGGGGCCGAACGTGGCGCGTGCCTTGTCCATGCCTTGGTCCACCGACGCGCGGTCGCTGACATCCATCGCGACCGGATTGCAAACACCCTCGCCACCCAGTGAGGCAGCGAACCCGGCAAGCAGGCTGGCATCGCGCCCTGTGATGGTGACACGATAGCCGGCGGCCACGAATCGGGTGGCGACGGCAGCACCGATGCCACGGCCGCCACCAGTTACAACGGCGTGAGGACCGGTACGCATCATGCGTTCAGCGCCAGTTGTCCGGCACGTTCCAGGTTGCGCTCAAGCTGGACCTTGCCGCCGATGTACTGCTTGGGCCACGCGATATCGGTATAGCCCTGCTCGGCCGCTGCATGCAGCGTCCAGGCCGGGTCTGCCAGATGCGGGCGCGCCAGCGCGCACAAATCGGCACGTCCGGCTGCAATGATGGTGTTGACGTGGTCAGCCTCAAAGATGTTCCCGACGGTGATGGTTGGCACCTGTAGTTCGTTGCGAATCTTGTCGGAAAATGGAACCTGAAACATACGCCCGTACACCGGCTTCTCGTCTTTACTCACCTGACCGGAGGACACATGGATGATGTCCGCACCCGCCGCCTTGAACAGACGGGAAATTTCGGCAGCGTCGTCCGGAGTCGTTCCGCCCGGCACCCAGTCATGTGCTGATATGCGCACCGACATGGGTTTGTCCGCTGGCCAGACGGCGCGCATGGCGTTGAACACTTCCAGTGGATAGCGGCAACGGTTTTCCAGGCTGCCACCGTAGGCATCGCTGCGCTGGTTGGTAAGCGGGGAGATGAATGAAGACAGCAGGTAACCGTGCGCTGCATGGAACTCGATCATGTCAAAACCAGCGCTTTCGGCACGCAAGGTCGCGGCAACAAAATCGGCCTTGACCCGGTCCATATCCAAACGCGTCATCTCGCGCGGCACTTGCGATGCACCTGCAACATAGGGTAGCGCGGATGGGGCGATCAAAGGCCAGTTGCCTTCGGACAGTGGCTGGTCAATACCGTCCCACGCCAGCTTGGTCGAGCCCTTGCGGCCCGCGTGTCCAATTTGCATCGCCATCTTGGCCTTGCTGTTGGCATGCACGAAGCTGACGATGCGCTTCCAGGCATTGGCCTGCACATCGTTCCAGATGCCTGCGCAACCGGGCGAGATCCGTGCGTCGGCCGATATGCAGGTCATCTCTGTCATGACGAGCGCTGCGCCACCCAGGCCACGCGCTGTGTAATGCTGGAAGTGAAAGTCATCCGGCAAACCGTCGGTCGCTGAATAGGTGCACATGGGCGATACCACGACGCGGTTGACCAGCGTCATGCCACGCAGTGTGAAAGGGGTAAACATGGGCGGGATCGGCTTGGCCGGCAGGCCGCATTTCTGGGCGAACCACGTATCTACGCTTTCGACGTATTTGGGGTCGCGCAGCTTCTGGTTGGCGTGACCGACGCGCTGGCTGGAGGTCAACAGCGAGAAAGCGAGTTGCTCTGGCTCCATGTGGATATAGCGCTCAACGTCCTCAAACCAGGTCATACGGTTGCGCGCAGCACTTTGCAATTTAAGCGCTTCGATTTCGCGCTCGGCTTGGTAGCGCGCCAAGCGCTCGGGCACTGTGCCTTCAATGCTGTTGAGCACTTTAGCCAACGAGATAGCGTCTTCCATGGCCAGCTTGGTGCCAGAGCCAATGGCAAAGTGGGCCGTGTGTGCGGCGTCCCCAATCAACACAATATTGTCCTTGTGCCAGCGCTCGCACAGCACCCGATTGAATTTGATCCACATGGCCGAGCCACGCAGATGGCGGGCGTTGGAGATCAGCTTGTGGCCGTCGAGCAGGTCAGCAAACAGGTTCTCGCAAAAGGCAATGGACTCATCGGCTTCAAACTTGTCGATGCCCGCCTTGAGCCAGGTGGTCTCGGGCGTTTCCACAATGAAGGTGGACATCTCTTCGTTGAAACGGTAGGCATGCAGATTGAACCTGCCGAACTCTGTTTCCTTGAAGGCGAAGGTAAAAGCATCGAGCTTCTTTTTGGTACCCAGCCAAATGAAGCGGTTGGTGCGCAGGTCAATGCGCGGATTGAAGTGGGCTTCGTGTTTGGCGCGTGTGGTGGAAAAAACGCCATCTGCCCCGACCACCAGGTCGTATTCCTTGGCATAGATATCGGGATCAGTAATCTCCTGCTCCCACAGCATCTTGACACCGAGTTCAGCGGCGCGTTTTTGGAAGATCTGGAGGAGCTTCAGACGGGCGATGCCGCAAAAGCCATGACCGCCGGAAGTGATCTTGCGACCCTTGAAATGCACATCAATGTCATCCCAATGGTGAAAATTGGCTTCGATCTCGTTGACAACCTGCTCATCGGCATCGCGAAAACCGTCCATGGTCTTGTCGGAGAAAACAATGCCCCAACCAAAGGTGTTGTCGGCGGCGTTGCGGTCAATCACGGTAATGTCGTGTGACGGATTCGCCTTTTTCATCAAAATCGCGAAATACAAGCCAGC
>CAJASG010000375.1 GCA_903944555.1 uncultured beta proteobacterium | reverse complement strand
TGGAAAAGACCGCATCACGGTGCGCCAACTTTTTAACCACCGCGCTGGTCTGGCTGCGATTACCGCGCCGCTCACGCTGGCGCAGTTTTGCGATCCCGCGCAAGCAGACGCAATCCGGGCTATTTTGGCGGCTCAACCCGCAGCGTCGGCACCGGATGCCAGCCAGGGCTACCACGCACTGAGCTTTGGCATGTACGCCGATGCATTTTTCGAAATAGCCTGTGGCGAACCCTTGGGCCAATTTTTGCACCGGGAATATCTGGACCCCTTGCAAGCGGATGTCTTCATGGGCACCCCCGCCGAGCAAGACGAGCGCATCGCAACACTCTACCCGGTGCCGACTCCCCAGCGGGTGGGCCACATGGTGCTGGCCGCAGTGCGAGGAGGCAGCACCGAGTCGAATGTGGCACGTTCCTTCCTGCGCGGGGGGCTGGCCAAAACGGCGTTGACCAATCCTTCGACACCCGGCGGACTGGGCGCCTACAACCAGGCCCCGGTTCGGCGCAACTGCCTGTCATGGGCCTCTGCCACCGCGACTGCGCGGGGTTTGGCGCGCGCCTATGGGCCATGGTCCATGGATGGACTTTGGCAGGGGCACCGGTTTGTGGCGCAGGAGACGATTGCCCCCATCACCCAGCGCCAAGGCTGGAGCGAGAGTGATTTGGTGTTGGGCAAGCCGCTGGGCTGGGCGCAGGGTTTCCTGAAGGAGGAGGATGGCGTTTTCTCCCCCAATCGCGAGTCGTTTGGCCATGCGGGAATGGGCGGTGCCTTGGGTTGGTGTGACCCGAAAGCCCACTTAAGCCTGGGCTACACCATGAACCACTGCGACTGGCGTGTGCGCTCACCCCGGGCGCTGGCTTTGTGTGAGGCGCTGTACCGCTGCCAGTTGCCCTAGCGGCGCACGGGCGTCGGGCTAGGTTTGCGCCTGAGCGGTAAGTTCGCCCCGGTGCAGACGGTGCTGCTCGGTGTGACCGGGTTGGAACAGCTCGACCAGTGCCGCCATCAAGGCGTGGGCCTTGCCGGAATGGTCGCCGCCAAAGTTGCATACGTACACATCCAGCGTCACCGCCTTTTGTTCGGGCCAGGTGTGCACACACAGGTGCGACTCGGCCAGCAGCACCGTGGCGGTCACACCACCGGGGCCGTGCTCGGTGGCTGGAAAGGTGTGAAACAACCGCCCGACGGTCTGCAGTCCCACCGTGTGCACAGCTTGCACACAGCGCGCGCCCAATAGTGCGGCATCGACCAGCCACTGCGGCTCACAGCAACACTGGTGCAGGTCCGCAGTCAGGTGGAGTCCTTGCATGCTGGGTCTGTCGTGGTTGTTAGCGCATACCCACTGACACCTTGCCAAACGCGGCTTGCGCTTCGCGGGGCAGGCAGCGCCAGTAGACCGGATTGGCCGACACTACACCGCCTAGCGCAGCAGCGGCTTGCCAGCCCCAGCGCGGCTGGTACAAAAAGGCGCGGGCCAGGGCCACCAGATCGGCATCGCCGGCTTGCAATATGGCTTCAGCCTGCTGCGGCTCGGTGATCAGGCCCACGGCCGTGGTCACCATGCCACTGGCCTGTCGAATTTGCCGCGCAAATGGCACCTGGTAACCGGCACCCAGGGTGATTTTTTGTTGCGGCGATACCCCGCCGGACGAGACGTGAATGAAGTCACATCCCAGCGCTTTGAGGCGTTTGGAGAGTTCAGCGCTTTGGTCACAGTCCCAGCCGCCATCCACCCAGTCGGATGCCGAAATGCGCAAGCCCAGCACACCCGTAAACGCTTCGCGCACCGCGGCAAATACCTCCAGTGGGAAGCGGATGCGGTTCTCAAAGCTGCCGCCATAGTCGTCGGTGCGCTGGTTCGCAATGGGTGACAAAAACTCATGCAACAAATAGCCATGTGCACTGTGGATTTCAATGGCCTCAATGCCCATGCGGTCTGCGCGTTGCGCCGCGCTCACAAACGCGTCGCGGATGGTTGCCATGTGTTCCAACGTCAGCGCGGTGGGGGGCTGCTCAGTGGGCAAATGCGGCAGAGCAGACGGCCCAAAAGTTTCCCAGCCGCCCTCTTCTTTGGGCAGCAGTTGTGCCCCTTGCCAAGGCAGTGCGCTTGACGCCTTGCGCCCCGCATGCGCCAGCTGAATGCATACCGCCATGTGCGGCGCCAGTTTGCGGGCGCGGTGCAGGGTGTCGGACATGGCTGCCTCGGTGCGGGCGTCCCACAGGCCCAGACAGGCTGGGCTGATACGGCCTTCGGGCAATACGGCCGTGGCTTCTATGGTGAAGAGGGCCGCACCACTGTTAAGCAGGTTGCCCCAGTGCATCAAATGCCAGTCGGTGGCGCAGCCGTCGACGGCCGAATATTGGCACATGGGTGCCACCACAATGCGGTTGGGCAAGGTGAGGCCGCCGCGGGGTGATGGGAGGGTGATGGGTGTAAAAAGTAGGCTCATGAAACAAGCATAGCCCAGAACGATTTGCTACCCCGGTAAAATACCGGGTTTCCCCCAAGTTCCAACCCAACCCGGAGTCGCCCGCCCATGGTCCCCACGCAAAATTCCCAACAAATGGCAAGTGCAATTCGTGCTCTTGCAATGGACGCAGTGCAACAAGCCAACTCGGGTCACCCCGGCGCCCCCATGGGCATGGCTGAT
>CAJASG010000374.1 GCA_903944555.1 uncultured beta proteobacterium | reverse complement strand
GGGGTACGTTTTTACAAAAAGGCGACTAAAAACTCGGTAGCCACTCATGATGTCGTCAAGATTCGCATCAAATAAGCGATTGACAAGTCCCCTGACCAGTTGATTTCCGAAGCCATGCAGGGCTCGTTTGTTTTCTGCTCCGTAATGCCCCCCGCTGTGCCGATCTCCCACCACCATATCTGCAGTGTTTTTCGCAATAGGGGCAATTAAATCGTGAACCCTGCTGGCTGGGTAGGTGAGGTCAGCATCCGCCAGCACATAGATGTCAGCGTCAATATCCTTGAATGCTCGGCGGACCGCGTTTCCTTTTCCCTTGCGCCCCTCAAATATCACACCACCAGAGCAACCGAGCGAAGCGATGGTTTGCCGCGCAAGAGTCTGGGTTGTATCGTTTGACTTGTTGTCTATAACCCAAATTGACGCGCTGGGTAACTCGCCATGAAATGATCGAATCGTGCCCTCTATCGTGAGCTCTTCGTTGTAGGCCGGTAGCACTACCGCGATTCGTAGATTTTGATTAAGAAGTTCCGAAACCATATGCTGTTGGATGTTGAGACTGAGGGGTATCGATGATCGTTTGGTGGGGCGTGTGCTTCTGCCGCTGAACCAGCCGCTCGTACATTTTGTCATAAGTGGGAACCCATTCCTCGTTGGTAATCCGCCCGCCAGGCGCCAATGCTGTGCCGATGTAATGGGTGAGTGGCGCAGTGCGTGCGGATGTTGGCGGTGGTCGATGGACTTATACTCAGATAATTCGCTGCCATTTGTCTTGACAGCTTGCGGCGTCGCGGCGGTGTCCATCTATATTTGACATTGATATTTCCAGATCAAGAGGCTTTGTTGGTGTGAAAAGAATATTTGATTTGGTGCTGGCATCCGTAATTATTGTGGTTTCGATGGCCCCGCTCGTGGTGATTGCGCTCTTGGTTCGATTGACCTCGATCGGAACGGTTCTTTACTGGTCGGATCGCGTGGGATCGGGTAACCGAATATTTAGAATGCCCAAGTTTCGCACTATGCAAATAGGTGCCCCCACCGTTGCCACCCATCTGCTGGGTAATCCAGATCGGTATCTGACGCCCATTGGCAGTTTTCTTCGAAAAAGCAGTCTCGATGAGTTGCCTCAACTGTGGAATATCATCAAGGGTGATATGAGTTTTGTGGGCCCCCGGCCGGCCTTGTTCAATCAAACTGATTTGATCGAAATGCGTACCCGGTGTGGAGTGCATCGTCTTGTGCCTGGCCTTACCGGTTGGGCGCAAATCAATGGTCGCGATGAGTTGCCGATTCCTGACAAGGTCGCGCTGGATGTGGAATATATGCATGGACAGTCGCTCATGCTGGATATCAAAATCATATTTTTGACGGCATTGAAAGTCGTGAGGCGCGATGGTGTTTCGCATTAATATAAAATTCAATTGCGTTGTTATTATTTTTTACTGGAGCCACCTATGAACAATTTGATCGATATTCAAAGCCAAATCGCAAGCCTGCAAAAACAAGCTGATGAAATCAAAGCCAAAGATTTCCAAAGCACGGTGCAGGAAATTTTGACCAAAATGCAGGCTTTTGGAATCACGGTCAAAGATTTGCAGGCAGTCAAACCTGGCAAGTCCGGTAAGGCTGGGCGTGGCAAAGCCAAGGTGGTGGTCGGGAAAGAGCCTAAGGCGGCCAAGGCGCCCAAAAAATCGACTACGCCTGTGGCGGCCAAATACCGGGGTCCCAATGGTGAAACCTGGTCGGGTCGTGGGCTTACGCCGCGCTGGCTGGCAACGCTGATCGCTCAGGGTCAAGCCAAGGAAGCCTTCGCGATCAATGCATAAGCAGGTTTTGGGTTGGTCACGTGTGGCCAAGCGCTTGGTCGTGATCGCACTGGATGTGGTGCTGGCTTTGTTGGCTACCTGGATCGCGTTTACCTTGCGTTTGGACGCACTGCATCAGCCGGTGGGCGCGCAGTGGTGGGTCTACGCGATTGCTCCGGTGCTGGCGGTGCCGGTGTTCATCAAGTTCGGGCTGTACCGGGCCATCTTTCGTTATACCGGACAGGCAGCGTTGGTCGCCACGGCGCAGGCGATCGGCATATTCGCCCTATTGCTATCGGCCGTGCTGCTGTGGAAGCAATGGCCCAATGTTCCACGCAGCTTGGGATTGCTGCAGCCCCTGATCTTTTTGCTGTTGGTAGGGGCTAGCCGGGCATTTGCCCGGTTCTGGCTGGCGGGGCTGTCCGGCACGGAGGCTGACGCAGGTGGTCGCTTGCTGATTTTTGGCGCCGGTATTGCGGGCGTGCAAACGGCTGCGGCCTTGGGTGTTTCGCGCCAGTTTCAGTTGGTGGGCTTTGTTGATGACGACGCTGCCAAGGTGGGCCGCAGTATCAACGGCGTGCGGGTGTTTACGGCCAACAACCTTCCTGAGTTGGTGCAGGCCGAGAGCATCAGCGATATTTTGCTGGCCATGCCCAGCGCGTCGCGCGACCGGCGTAACCGGATCATTGAATCGCTGGACAGTCTGCCGGTCCATGTTCGCACGCTTCCAAGTCTGGCGGACCTCGCCAGCGGGCGGGTTTCGGTGCAGGATTTCAAAGAATTGGACATTGAAGACTTGCTGGGCCGCGAGCCGGTGCCGCCCAGTAGCGAGCTGCTGGCGCGTGACTTGGCGGGGCAAGTCGTCCTGGTGAGCGGTGCTGGTGGCAGCATCGGCGGTGAACTCACCCGCCAGATTGTTTTGCAGCAGCCACGCCAATTGCTGCTGCTGGACCACAACGAGTTTGGCCTGTACACAATCCATCAAGAGCTGGAAGCCATTTGCAGTGCCAAGCGCTTGCAGGTTGAATTGGTTCCTTTGCTGGTCAGCGTGGCACATGCCGACCGCCTGTTGGCGGTGTGTGAAAAATACCAACCTGCCACGGTGTACCACGCCGCGGCCTACAAGCATGTGCCCCTGGTGGAGAGCAATGCTGGCGCCGGTGTGATGAACAATGTGTTCGGCACCTTGAACATGGCCCAGGCGGCGATTGCCGCAGGGGTACACCGGTTTGTCCTGATTAGTACCGACAAGGCGGTGCGGCCGACCAACGTGATGGGGGCCACCAAGCGCATGGCCGAATTGGTGCTGCAGGCCTTGGCGGCAGACCAGTCCAACACCTGTTTGTCGATGGTGCGCTTTGGCAATGTGCTGGGTTCCAGCGGCAGTGTGGTGCCTTTGTTCAGGCGACAGCTCGCCGCCGGCGGCCCGTTGACCGTGACCCATGCGGAAGTCACCCGCTATTTCATGACCATCCCTGAGGCGGCGCAACTGGTGTTGCAGGCCGGCGCCATGGGCCAGGGGGGCGATGTGTTTGTGCTGGACATGGGTGAGCCCGTCAAAATCATCGACCTGGCGCGGCGCATGGTGCAGCTCTCGGGGCTGGCGGTGCGCGACGAAGAGCACCCAAGTGGCGACATCGAAATTGCCATCACCGGCCTGCGCACCGGCGAGAAGCTGTACGAGGAGTTGCTGATTGGGGACAACCCCGAGGCTACAGAGCATCCGCGCATCATGAAAGCACGTGAGCCTTTTCTGCCGTGGCCGACGTTGCAGCAGGAATTGGTGGAGTTGCAGACCGCGGCCACCCAAAATGATGTCAGCGCCATCAAGTCCTTTTTGTTGAAGCATGTGCAAGGCTACCAGCCGAGCTAATCCGATCCATCTAACTTACCTAAGCCACCATGTCCGATACCCTTGGAGCTGTTGCCGCCATCGCCCCGCGTGACAAAGCCGAAATCCTGGCCCAGGCGCTGCCCTATATCCGCAAGTTCCACGGCAAGACCATGGTCATCAAGTACGGAGGCAACGCCAT
>CAJASG010000373.1 GCA_903944555.1 uncultured beta proteobacterium | reverse complement strand
GGAGCGGGAAAAGAGGTTCGAACTCTCGACCTATACCTTGGCAAGGTATCGCTCTACCAACTGAGCTATTCCCGCGTTTCAAGCCTTGAATTATAGCTTGATTTTTAACACTTCTGAAAATTTTGAAAAATTTTCAGAAGCTAATGTTTGACCGTGCCCTGCAAGTCGGTAGCCGAGACATTCGCGGCCACGGTTGCGGCTGGCACAGCATCATCCTCCGGCAGAGGCACAGGGTAACTCTCTAAAGCCAACTCCAGCACCTTGTCAATCCACCGGACGGGGACAATTTCCAGCCCGTTTTTCACGTTCTCAGGAATATCTTGCAAATCCTTAGCGTTGGCTTCTGGAATCAATACGGTCTTGATACCACCACGCAGCGCTGCCAATAGCTTTTCCTTCAAACCACCGATTTCAGTAATCTCACCGCGCAGGGTGATCTCACCAGTCATGGCGACGTCACCGCGAACAGGGATGCCCGTCAACGCGGACACAAACGCGGTGGCCATGGCTGCACCCGCGCTCGGCCCATCTTTCGGTGTGGCGCCGTCTGGCACGTGAATGTGGATATCCTTCTTTTCGAAAATCTCATCCTTAATCCCCAGTCGGCGCGAACGACTGCGCACGACAGTGCGCGCCGCCTCCACGGATTCTTTCATCACGTCACCCAAGGACCCTGTGCGCGTGATGACCCCTTTACCGGGCGTCAGAGCAGCTTCAATGGTCAGTAAGTCTCCACCGACCTCTGTCCACGCCAAACCAACTACTTGGCCCACCTGGTTTTGCTGCTCCGCACGTCCGTACGTGTACTTGCGTACGCCCAAATAATCATTCAGGTTATCGGCGGTTACCTTGACTTGCGGTTCCAGCTTTTTGAGCAGTAAGCCTTTCACCACTTTGCGGCAAATTTTGGACAATTCACGCTCAAGTGAACGCACACCAGCCTCACGGGTGTAGTAGCGAACGATGTCGCGCACCGCATCCTCGGCAATGGACAGCTCGGAGTCCTTCACCCCGTTGTTCGTCATCTGCTTGGGCAACAAGTACGTGATGGCAATATTGGTTTTTTCGTCTTCGGTGTAGCCCGACAGACGAATCACTTCCATACGATCCAGCAAAGCCGGAGGAATGTTCATTGAATTGGAGGTTGCAACAAACATCACGTCGCTGAGGTCGTAGTCCACCTCGACGTAATGGTCGCCAAACTTGTGGTTCTGCTCAGGGTCAAGTACCTCAAGTAAGGCACTGCTGGGGTCCCCGCGGAAATCGGTTCCAAGCTTGTCAATTTCGTCCAAAAGGAACAAGGGGTTACGCGTACCCACTTTGGACAAACTCTGCAGGACTTTTCCAGGCATGGCACCAATGTAGGTGCGGCGATGCCCGCGAATTTCTGCCTCATCGCGCATGCCGCCCAAGGCCATCCGCACATACTTGCGCCCGGTTGCCTTCGCGATCGATTGGCCCAAGGATGTTTTCCCCACCCCCGGAGGTCCAACCAGGCAAAGTATTGGCGCTTTTACCTTTTCGACGCGTTGCTGCACCGCCAGATACTCAAGAATGCGGTCCTTCACTTTGTCCAAGCCGTAGTGGTCTTGGTTGAGTACGCTTTCGGCATTGGTCAGGTTATGTTTGATTTTTGTTTTGGCAACCCAAGGCAGGCCAACCAAGACATCAATGTAATTCCGCACCACAGTTGCCTCAGCAGACATAGGGGACATGAGCTTGAGTTTTTTCAGCTCCGCCTCGGCCTTCTTTATGGCTTCCTTAGGCATCTTCGCGGCTTTAATCTTCTTCTCGATCTCGTCGATGTCAGCGCCCTCTTCACCTTCACCCAACTCTTTCTGAATCGCTTTAACTTGCTCATTCAGGTAGAAGTCGCGCTGATTTTTCTCCATCTGACGTTTGACGCGGCCCCGAATCTTCTTGTCAACGTTCAAGATATCTACTTCGCGTTCGATTTGCTCAAACAGGTTCTCCAACCGTTCCTTGACCGAGGAGAGGCTCAATACCGCCTGTTTGCTGTCGAGCTTAAGGGGCAGGTGCGCGGCAATCGTGTCAGCCAAGCGGCCGGCATCATCAATGCTGGCAATCGAGGTCAGGATCTCGGGGGGGATCTTCTTGTTCAGTTTGACGTACTGGTCAAACTGCTGCATCACTGCACGACGCAACGCCTCCACCTCACTGGATTTGCCGCGACCTTTTTCAGGCACGTCCACGGGAATTTCGATCGGGGTGACGTTTGCGGAGAAGTGCGACTCACCCTCTTCAATCTTGTTGACCAGCGCACGCTGGTGCCCTTCAACCAATACCTTGACGGTGCCGTCAGGCAATTTAAGCATTTGCAATATGGTTGAAACACACCCGACATCAAACATGTCGGAGACCAAAGGGTCATCTTTGGCGGCGGTTTTTTGGGCAACCAACATGATGCGGCGCTCCGCCTCCATGGCGGCTTCAAGTGCCTTGATACTTTTGGGTCGGCCCACAAACAAGGGGATGACCATATGGGGAAAAACCACCACGTCACGCAAAGGCAACAACGGCAGATCAATGGGGGTAGCAGGCAGGGGTGTATGGCCAGACATGGGGAACCTTATAGTTACCTGTTGAATATGGTCGACTAAGCCTGAATTTCAAGCGCCTTGTCATTATCAAAGCTGCGGCGACCAGAAAATTCGATTAAACCAACGCAAAAACCCGTCAAATCGGGAATTTGCGCCGGTGGGGCTCAGGCCTTTTTGGCAGCTTCGCGGTACACGAGTAACGGTGGCTTGTTTTCTTCAATGGTGGACTCATCCACCACCACTTTTTCGACGTTTGCCACGTTTGGCAATTCGTACATAGTGTCGATCAGGGATTGCTCCAGAATTGAGCGCAAACCTCGCGCACCCGTCTTGCGGGCCAGTGCTTTCTTCGCGATCGCCTTCAGGGCGTTGGGGCGAATTTCAAGCTCCGCACCTTCCATGGCCAGCAACTTGGCGTACTGCTTGACCAGCGCGTTCTTGGGCTCAGTCAGGATCTGCACCAAAGCATCTTCCGTCAGTTCTGCCAAGGTTGCAACCACGGGCATGCGCCCCACCAGCTCGGGAATCAAGCCGAATTTGATCAAGTCTTCAGGCTCTACGTCCTTGAAGACTTCGGTCAAACTGCGTTGTTCTTTGCTCTTGACCGTCGCACCGAAGCCAATACCAGACGATTGGGTGCGGTTGTCGATCACCTTCTCAAGACCAGAAAAGGCGCCACCACAAATAAACAGGATATTGGTGGTATCGACCTGCACAAAATCCTGGTTGGGATGCTTGCGACCCCCTTGGGGCGGTACGCTGGCCATGGTGCCTTCAATCAGCTTGAGCAGTGCTTGCTGCACGCCTTCGCCGGAGACATCACGGGTGATGGATGGGTTATCGGATTTCCGGGAAATCTTGTCGATTTCATCGATGTAGACAATGCCGCGCTGGGCCCGTTCGACCTCGTAGTTGCAGCTTTGCAGCAACTTGAGGACAATATTCTCCACGTCTTCACCCACATAGCCGGCTTCGGTCAGTGTTGTGGCATCGGCCATGACAAAAGGCACATCCAACATCCGGGCCAACGTTTGTGCCAGCAGCGTTTTGCCGGAACCCGTGGGACCAATGAGCAAAATATTGCTTTTGGCCAATTCCACATCGTCTTTTTTGGCCTTTTCCTTGTGGCGCAGGCGTTTGTAGTGGTTGTACACCGCCACAGCAAGCGTGCGTTTGGCCGGCTCCTGGCCGATGACGTAGTTGTCCAGATTGGCTTTGATCTCTGTCGGCGTCGGCAGGTCGCCCCGCGCATCTTTTCCGTCGGTCGTTGCTGGCAACTCATCCCGAATGATGTCATTGCACAGGTCAATGCATTCATCGCACACGAACACTGACGGCCCAGCGATCAACTTCTTGACCTCGTGCTGACTCTTACCGCAAAACGAACAGTAGAGAGTTTTTTCGCTAGAAGAGCCCTTTTTCTCGGCCATGTGGAGACTGCCTTTTCCGCTAAATTGCGCAATGATAACCAAATAAAAACGGCACCCTTCAATAGGAAGAGCACCGTCACACTAACGCTGGCGCCCTAAAAACTAGGGGCGCTTGGAGATGACCTGATCAATCAGGCCGTACTCTTTGGTTTCTTCCGCTGACATGTAGTAGTCGCGCTCCGTGTCTCGTGCGATACGGTCCAATGGCTGCCCTGTACGGTCGGCCAAAATCTTATTGAGCTGCTCACGGGTCTTCAGAATTTCGCGGGCCTGGATTTCAATATCCGTGGCCTGCCCCTGACTGCCGCCCGAAGGCTGGTGAATCATGATCTTGGAGTTGGGCAAGGAGAAGCGTTTGCCTTTGGCGCCCGCAGCCAACAAGAACGCTCCCATACTGGCCGCCATACCCGTGCACAGCGTAGAAACCTCTGGCTTGATGAAGTTCATGGTATCGAAGATCGCCATGCCCGCACTCACAGAACCGCCGGGTGAGTTGATGTAAAAAGAAATGTCTTTGTCTGGATTTTCACTCTCCAGAAACAACAACTGCGCCACGACCAAATTGGCCACGTAATCGTTGACCGGGCCGACCAGAAAGATCACGCGCTCTTTGAGCAGACGCGAATAAATATCGTAAGAGCGCTCGCCCCGACCGGACTGCTCAATGACCATGGGCACCATTCCAAGTGCTTGCGTTTCCATAGCGCCTGGCGCTCCGTATCTCATATTCATAGCGTCTCCAAAGAAGTGTATTAACTGTACCGAAAAACCAGATCCTAAAAACAAATGGGGTTTGACGGCAGAACTACAAGCCCCGCGCAAACCCCATTCAACGACACCAAGCCATCAGACTCAGCGTACGTACGCCATTAGTTCTGTTGACCCATCAACTCATCGAAGGAAATCAATTTTTCGGTTACTTTAACCTTACCCAGCACGAAATCCGTGACATTGGATTCAATCACGATGGCTTCCACTTCGGCCATGCGCTGGTTGTCACCATAGTACCAACGGACCACATCAGCGGGCTTCTCGTAGCTAGCTGCCAACTCGTCAATGTGTGCCTTGATCTGATCAGGCGTTGCCTGAAGCGCGTTGGAGCGAACCAACTCTGCCACCACCAAGCCAAGGCGTACGCGACGCTCCGCCTGCGCACGGAAAATATCATCTGGAATAGCCGCTTTATCAGCGTCTTTCACACCACGTTGCTTCAAGTCGGCGCGGGCGCCTTCAATCATGCGGTTGATTTCGGATTGCACGCTGGAATTGGGCAAATCCAGCTCTGCACTGGAAGCCAATGCGTCCATGGCGGCTTGCTTGTTGCGTGCCAACAAGCGGAATTTGACTTCGCGCTCCAAGTTGGTGCGGATGTCCGCACGCAGACCGGTCACGGTTGCATCGGAAATGCCCAGGGATTTCGCCAAAGCGTCATCCACTTCAGGCAAGTTCGCAGCCTCGACCTTTTTCAAGGTAACCATGAAATCTGCTGTTTTTCCCGCCACGTCTTTGCCGTGGTACTCGGCAGGGAACGCCAACTGGAACGTCTTGCTTTCGCCAAGTTTCATGCCGCGAGTGGCATCTTCAAACTCTTTCAGCATCTGGCCATCGCCCAGGATG
>CAJASG010000372.1 GCA_903944555.1 uncultured beta proteobacterium | reverse complement strand
CTGAAACTTCGTTTGAAGTTACAGTTGAGCCTGCAGTTGCTGCATCAGCAGCAGTGCTTAGAGCAGTAGTTGCATAGTTCATAACCTTCATCTTTGCAGTTCCAGCTGCGTTACCAGTTACTGGACATGAGTGATATCCAGTTGTTTCGCTATATGTACAAGCCACTGCTGCTGTTGCAGCAGAACCAGCTATTGCTGCATCAGCTGCTGCTGAGGCATAAACATAAAGTGTTCCAGCCCAATTAACGCCTGCTGAATCCTTAGCAACAACTCTGACTGCATCAGCGTTTGTACCAACTCCAAGTAATGGAGTAGGTACTGAAGCTACTAATGTTGCTGGTTTTGCAGCATAGAAGCTCATAGTCTTAGCTGAGAAAGATCTTGTAGTAGTTGTAATCGTAATAGTTGCAACTCCAGCAGTACCGTTAGGTAATACTGAGATATCGGTGGAGCCATCTGCGTCACCAATTCCTGTTAGAGAAGCACCAGTTACGCCACCATAAGACAATACACCAGCACCAGAAATAGTTGCTGTGATTGATTCAGGCTTTGCAGTTCCATTAGCGTTGAAAGTGTTTACTCGAACAACTGCTGCAGCTGTTGAACTTGCAGTTGCAAGTGCTGAAACAGCGACATCAGCTGTTGCAAGTGCTCCAGTTGAAGCTATGAAAGCTGTAGATGATCCCGGAGCAATTGTGTTAACTTCGGAAGCAGTAGCCGCAATTGTAATAGTGAAGTCTGTAGTAACAGTTGTTACAACAGCACCTGCAGTATAAGAAGTTGCAATTGCAGTGTAGTTGTATACACCCTGGGTACGTTGAGCAGTCACTGAATCAAACTGAACTGCAAATCGTGCGCCGCTGATTCCAGCTGCTGAGTTAGTAATTGCCATACCAGCATATCCAGAAGTTAAACCAAATCCAGCGCCAGTTGCAGTGAAAGACTCACCGGTAATAAGGGCAGAACCACCATAAGGAGCGCTTGAAGCTGTTCCATATGGAGAAACTCGACCAACAGTCGCAGGATTGCCTACAGCTGCGCCAATGGAATCAACAACTGCCATAGTTGCAGATGGTGCTGTAGCAAGATCTGTATCCAATAGGTACATTCTTGCAAGGCCTGTGCCTGGTTGAGTTCCTTTATTAATAAAGGTGACAGTAATTGTGTCAACTGCACCAAGAGTAATCAAACCAGATACAGAAACAATTGCTGCAGTAACTGTGTCGTTTGATTGACCGGTGGTTGCGGTTCCGTTCACTGCCGTGACAGATAGATTTGTAACTGCTGCTTGCGAAGGAACTGAGCTAAGTACACCCATTCCTAACGCGGCAACGGCAACAAGCGCAATGCGCTTGAAGTTTGTCGTTGTAGACATGTATTTCCTTTCGTTAGTCGTTACTAGGAATTTCCTAGTAGCGGCTTCGAGATGAGTCGCACGTGCTGACGCATCTCTTTCCCCCCGCAATATCCGGATTGCAGGAGAAACCTGTTTGTTAGAAGTCATTTATTTGACTCCCTTGGCGCTGAT
>CAJASG010000371.1 GCA_903944555.1 uncultured beta proteobacterium | reverse complement strand
GTGGGCGGCTGGTTGCTCGCCCAGTTTCATTGGATTTTGTATGTCTTCGGCGCCTCTTTGATTTTGACCGGGGTGAAGATGTGGCTAGCCGCCGACCATGAGGCGGAACTCGACGACAACCCGGCCCTCAAGCTGCTGCGCAAATTCATGCGTGTAAGCAAAAACTACGACGGCGAGAAATTCTGGACGGTAGAAAACGGCAAGAAAATTGCTACGCCGCTGTTTATGGTGATCTGCCTGATTGCACTCACCGACGTGATCTTTGCGGTGGACTCCATCCCCGCCATTTTCGCCATTACCAGCGACCCCTTTATTGTGCTGACCAGCAATGTGTTTGCCATTCTGGGCCTGCGTGCCATGTATTTCTTGCTAGCCGCCGTGGCCAACAAATTCCACCTGTTGAACTACGGCTTGGCGGTGATTCTGGTGTTCATTGGTACCAAGATGTGTATCGTTGATTTCTACAAAATACCCGTCATGGTGTCGCTGGGTGTGGTGGTGGGCATCTTGGGGCTGACGATGTGGCTGAGCGTTCGCACGGCCAAACCCGAACCCCAGCGCTAAACGCAGGCTAAAGCGCGGGTTGCAGCAGCCGTTGCACCAGCGGGTGCAGAACTTTCTTTTCGGTTCCGATCGCGAAGAAGTGTTCGGTGACGCCCTCGCACGGGCCCAAGCGCTGCACCGCGTAGTGGGCCAGCAAGTCGTCGTGTACCCACTCAGCGGCCGGAAATACCCCCATGCCGCTGGCGCCAAAGGTCTTCAGCAAGGCCCCGTCCTCGAACTCCCCCACGATGCGTGGCCGAATGGCGCGCTGCTCAAACCACTTGTCCAGGCGTTCTCGCATGGCGGTATGCCCGGTGGGCAACAGCACAGGAACATCGCCCAAGCTCTGCGGAAAGTCCCGACTCGCCGCCTGCACCAACGCTGAGGTGCCGTACCAGCCGATGGTGGACGAGTCCATGGCGTGGCTGTAGAGCTTGATGTTGGGATTGGCCGGTGCGGGCCGGTCGGACAACACCACATCGAGCCGATGCAGGGCCAAGTCGCCCAGCAGGTCGTCCAATCCCCCCTCGTGGCACAGCAAGCGCAAGTTGGGCTCAGCGATCACCGGTAGCAGCAGGCGGTGCACCACCAGCTTGGGCAACCCGTCACAAATGCCCACTGCCAGTCGTACGGCGGGGGCACTCACAGCATCTCGCACCCGGGCCGGTAGCTCCTCGCCCAATTGAAAAATCAGGTCGGCCTGTTGCATGGCGGCTTGTCCTGCCTCGGTCAGCACCAGTCCCCGCCCGGCGGGCTTGAGTAGCGCGTAGCCCAAGGACCGCTCTAACTCACGCACTTGCGCGCTCACGGTCTGCACCGCCATGTCGAGCTTTTCAGCCGCCCGCGAGATACCGCCCTCTTTGGCCACCACCCAGAAGTAGTACAGATGTTTGTAATTGAAAGAGGTGCTCATGATCCATCTTTTTAGGAATATCGATGAGAAATTATCTGCTTTTTAAGAATTGGTTTGCATCCTATCGTTGGGCCTTCTTCAACCGACTGGATAAATACCATGCAGATCATTTTCGAATCCCGCGATGCCGATGGCGCCCAGATGCGCGATTTGTCTGTGGAGCGTGTGCGCTTTGCCTTGCGCCGCTTGACGACTTTTGTACCGCACGCCAAGGTGCAGTTCTCCGACGTGAATGGCCCGCGCGGTGGCGTGGACAAACGCTGCCAGGTGGAGCTTAAAACCGACAACGCCGGCACCGTGGTCATTGCCTCATTGGCGCGAGATTGGCGCACTGCGCTGGACCGCTCCCTTGGCCGTGCCACCCGTGTTTTGACACGCAGCCTGCAGCGCGCACAAAAGCCCGTGCGCGACCGCACCGCCAAGCTTGCACTCGATAGTTAAACCATTCAACAAACTGAGGAGAAATGCCATGAACCACACACACGCACCCCTGCCTTCTGGCAACCCGGAGCGCTATTCGGCACTGGACAATGCGGCATTCGGATCTCACTCCGACTCCGTCAAGCGGGTCTTGCGCAACACCTACGCGCTGCTCGCCATGACGCTGCTCTTCAGCGCCGGTGTGGCTGTGGCATCGCTCACGCTGCAACTGCCCGCACCGGGCTTGATCATTACGCTGGTGGGTTACTTTGGCCTGCTGTATGCCGTGCACAAGCTGCAAAACAGCGCTTGGGCCTTGCCTGCGGTATTCGCCTTGACGGGCTTCATGGGTTACACGCTGGGGCCGCTGTTGACGCATTCGCTGGCTTTGCCCGGCGGCGCACAAACCGTCACGCTGGCCTTGGCCGCCACCGGTGCCACATTTCTGGCGCTCTCCAGTTATGTGTTGCTAACCCGGCGTGACTTCAGCTTTATGGGTGGGTTCCTGTTTGTAGGCATGGTGATTGCGCTGATTGCTGGCGTTGCCGCGGTGTTCTTGCAAATACCAGCATTGGGCTTGGCTGTGTCTGCGATGGTGGCTTTGTTGTCGGCAGGGCTGATCCTGTTTGAGACCAGCCGCATCGTGAACGGTGGCGAGACCAACTACGTGATGGCCACTGTGAGTTTGTATGTGTCGGTGTTTAACTTGTTCACCAGTTTGTTAAGCCTGTTTGGTTTCGGTGGTTCCAATGACTGAAATTGTCGCGCCTGACATGGCGATCGCCGCTCTGGCGTTAGCCGCCGCCGTGCTCTATGCCGCATGGCATGAGTACGCCGCCAAGAATCAACGCGACGCCAAATTACTGACTGCAGTGGGCGCGATCAGCCTGATGGGCAGCGCAATCGCCTGGCTGAATTGAGTGCCTCACCTCGAACAATCCAACGAAAGAAATTATGAAATGCCCCAACTGCCCCGACACCACCCTGGTTATGACTGACCGCCAAGGTGTCGAAATTGATTATTGCCCCGCTTGCCGCGGCATCTGGCTCGACCGGGGAGAACTCGACAAACTGCTCGACAAAGCGGCCGCTGCCGCACCCGCCGCCGCAGTTGCAGCCCCGGCACCAAGAAACAGCCGACAGCCCGACTTTGAAGACTCTGACTACCGCAGTGGTCAGCGTTACCAGAGCAGTCGCAAGAAGTCTTGGTTGAATGAGATTTTTGACTGACACCTGAGAAGTAACTATGCAAAGCTTCATCGATCCCGCCATTTTGTTCTTCGTGTTTGGAGTTTTGGCGGGTTCGCTGAAGTCAAATTTGGAAATACCGCCGCAGATATCGCGGTTCCTGTCCTTGTATTTGTTGATGGCCTTGGGCCTCAAGGGTGGCTTTGCCCTGGCCAAGTCCGGCATGACGGGCGAGGTGCTCATCAGCCTGGGCTCGGCACTGGGCATGGCCATCGTGGTGCCGCTGTTGGGCTACCTGCTGCTGCGCCGGTTCCTGAGCGGTTTCGACGCGGCGGCGGTGGCCGCCACCTATGGCTCGGTCAGCGCGGTCACCTTTATTACGGCCGTGCAATACCTGGACAACCACGCAATCGGCT
>CAJASG010000370.1 GCA_903944555.1 uncultured beta proteobacterium | reverse complement strand
GCCAGCACAGCAAATCCCATGCGCCACGAACTCGCCTCAATGAGCCATGCCAATGGCGTACCGGTGAGCATCAGACCCAGACCGCCCATTCCCATGGCTACTCCGGATATTGCGGCAAAGCGCTCTGCGGGGAATCGCCTTGCAATAAAAAGCGTGCACACCACAAAGGCAGGTGAGCAACCAATGCCGATCAGAACCTGGCCCAGCACCAGAACGGCGTAGTTCGGCGCCAGAGCGGAGGTGAGCGCACCAAGAATGGCCAGAGGGAAGGTGCACAGCCATGTGCGGCGTAGCCCGTAAAAATCCAGTGCGATCCCAACGACGAACTGACTCAGTCCGAAGGCAAAGGCAAAGGTTCCTGCAAAGAACCCCAACGCTTGGGTGGACAAACCGAAGTCCTGCTGCAAACCAGTCGCCATCATTGCGGTAACGGTGCGAAAGGCCTGGCTGAGCGCGAAAGCACTGACCAGGGTCAACAAGGGCAGCCAAGGCATGGCAATTTCAGACGGGGCAGGAGAGTCGGGCAGGGCGGACATGGCAAGGGCACGAAACGGGAAAAGGCCAACGGTGGCCCCCTAGCTTACTCACGTTCGCGCATCGACGGATCCAACTGCGCCCGCCGGTGCGCGGCGCCTTGCCCGCTGATGGCTTCGCGTGCCGGGCCGTCCAGCCGTGCCAGGTTTTTAAGCTGCATGGCCATGCGCGGGTTTTTCTTGAGCAGTGCTTCGTGGTGGATCAAAAAATCCCAGTACAGGGTCGTGAAGGGGCAGGCCGCTTCGCCGGTGGACAGCGCCGGGTCATAACGGCAGCCTTTACAGTGGTTGCTCATGCGCTGGATGTATTTGCCGCTGGCCACATAGGGCTTGCTGGCCATCAGCCCGCCGTCGCCAAACTGCCCCATGCCCAGCGTGTTGGGCAACTCCACCCATTCCACGGCATCCACATAGACGCCCAGGTACCAGGCATGTACCGCTTGCGGCTTCACGCCCAGCAGCAGGGCGTACAGCCCGGTCACCATCAGGCGCTGAATATGGTGTGCGTAGCCGTGTTCCAGGGTCTGGCCAATGGCGTCTTTCAGGCAGGCCATGTCGGTGTCACCCGTCCAGTACCAAGCAGGCAATTCGGCTTGTGCATTGAGCGCGTTGCGCTCTAGGTACTCGGGCATGTGTGTCCAGTAAATGCCGCGCACGTATTCGCGCCAGCCCAATATTTGCCGGATAAAACCTTCTACCGCAGCCAAGGGCGCATGGCCTGTGCGGTAGGCGTCTTCAGCGGCCTGCACGACCTCACGCGCTTGGAGTAATTTGAGGTTGAGCGCGCAGCTCAGGTGCGAGTGGTAGAGCCATGCCTCGCCTGACCACATGGCATCCTCGTACTTGCCAAACAGCGGCAGGCGCTGTTCTATGAACGCCTGCAAAGCCACCAGCGCTTGTGCACGCGAGACTGGCCAGCCAAAACTGTGCAATGTTCCGGGGTGGCTGGCGAAATGCGTGTTGACCAGCGCGATGACGTCCTGCGTTGTAGCATCGGGCGCAAACCGCGTGGGCGGCGGCACATTCTGCGGGCCAGCCTTGCCAAAGGATTCGCGGTTGTCGGCGTCAAAATTCCAATGCCCACCCACCGGCTCTTTGCCGTCCATCAGGATGCCATTTTTTACGCGCAGCTCGCGGTACCAATACTCCAGGCGCAGTTGTTTACGGCCTTTGGCATGCGCTGCAAAGTCACGAATGGTGCTGAAGAAATGGGTGTCGTCGCGCAAGTCCAGTGGCAGCCCGTGTTGCGCCGCCACAGTGCGCAGGCTTTGCAGCACGCGCCAGTCGCCGGGTGCGGTCATCACCAGACCCGCAGGGCGCAACTGCTTGATTGCATGTTCCAACTCCGCAGCCAGGGTGCCCGCATTGCGGGCGTCGTCCAGTTGCGTGTAGAGCAGCGGCAGGCCCTGCACGCGCAGGTCATCGGCAAAGTGCCGCATGGCGCTCAAAAACACCGCAATGCGCTGCTTGCCAGACCACACATGGGTGGACTCCTGTGCCACCTCGGCCATCCAGACCACGTCTTGCGCGGGGTCTATATCTTGCAGCGCCGAGGATTGGGCGTCGAGTTGGTCCCCCAGCACGATCACCAGGTTGCGGACTTTGGTGGGCAGGGGTTGCGTATTGGGCAATTTGTTGGTTTTAGTCATGCTTTTTATTGCCTGTCTTTTTGGCGCGGCAGGCGTCGGAGCAGTACAAGACCGCTTCCCAGTTCTTGGCCCACGCCTTACGCCAGGTCATGGTGCGGCCGCACACGGCGCACAGCTTGCTGGGCAGCGATTGCTTGTTGCCTTTGAAATCATTTTTCATGGGGTCATCTCCGCCATTCAGGCGAACAAATCGCCTTGCGGTGATGGCGAAGCAGGTTTACGGGCCGCTGGGCTTTGGCGCAGGCCATACATGCGGTCTTTGGCAGCTTTCATTGCTACTTTGTCGTCCACGATGGGTGCTGGGTAGTCCACACCAATGGTGCATCCCGCCATGTGCTGCACGCTTACATCCATCTTCCACGGTTCGGCCAAATAGGGTAGCGGCACGCGTGCCAGCTCAGGCACCCAGCGGCGAATAAAGTGGCCTTGCGGGTCCTGGTCTTTCGCCTGTTTGGTGGGAGAGTACATGCGCAGCGTGTTGATGCCGGTAGTGCCACTTTGCATCTGCATCTGGCTCCAGTGAATGCCGGGCTCATAGTCCAGAAACTGCCGCGCCAGAAACAGGCCGGTTGGCCGCCAGTGCAGCCACAGGTGGTAGCTGGCAAAGCTGACCAACATGGCCCGCATGCGGAAATTGAGCCAGCCGGTGGCCACCAGAGAGCGCATACAGGCGTCCACCATCGGGTAGCCGGTGCGGCCCTCGCACCAGGCAGCAAAGTGGGCAGCGTTGAAATCCCCCTCCCGCAAGCCGTCGAACACGCGGGCAAAGTTGTCAAACTCAATGCTTGGCTCGTCTTCAAGCTTTTGCATGAAATGGCAGTGCCAACGCAGCCGCCCGGCAAAACCGCGCAGTGCATGGGCCAGCGTGCGGTCGGGCGTGTTGGCAATCGCCACTTCGGTGGCTTGGTGCACCGTGCGCAGGGAGATTGTTCCAAATGCCAGATGTGGGCTCAGGCGGCTACAGCCATCTTCGGCCGTGAGCGGGCTGGAGAGTGCTTTGCGGTAGTCGTAGCCGCGCACTTGCAGAAAGCTTTTTAGCGTACGCCGTGCCGCTTGCTCACCCGCTGTCTGCAAAGTTTTGCCGTGCGGGGCCAAGCCCAAACTGGCCAGTGTGGGTAGCTCGGGTTGGTCCAGCGGCACCGCGGCGGTGAATCCACCGTGCAGCAATTGCAAAGGTGCATCCATACGTGCCTGCCAGCGCGCGGCCCAGCCAGAGCGGCTGCCCAAGCGGCGCACCACACCAGTCTGGGTGAATTCTTGCGAGGGGATACCTGTGGACTTGCACCAAGCGGCAACCTGCCTGTCGCGTACATACGACCAGCCGGGCCCGGTCTCTTCGTGGCTCAGTAGGTGGGTGTATCCCACATCTTGGTGCAGTTGCGCCAGCACCTCCACAGCAGAACCTACGCGCACCAGCAGCGGCAAGCCGAGTTGGCCCAGGGCCACACGCAGTTCAGCCAGACAGCCCAGTGCAAAGTCCACATGGCTGGCATCGCACTCGGGGCTATGCAGCCACTCGGGTTCGATCACAAAGAGTGCAAGCGCATCTGGCTGCGCTTGCGCAGCCACCAATGCGGCATGGTCGTGGATGCGCAGGTCGCGTTTGAACCAGACCAAGGCTCGTTGCCGGGACATGGCGGTGTGACTGCTACTGCCGGCTGTGGGTAGCGCGGTGGCGAAGAACTTGGGCGCTGCGCAGCGCGGCATGCTTGGTCTGGCGTCCTGCCATCCGCTTGCGCCACATCCGAAACGAAGAAGGTTTCATGTGCCGGCGCATCAGAGCCACCACCGCAGACTCATTCAAGCCGAACTGGACCTCAATCGCTTCGAATGCAGTGCGGTCTTCCCACGCCATCTCCACGATGCGGGATAGGCTAGCCTCGCAAAACAGCGCGTTTGATGGATTCATTTGGGGTCCGTTTCAATATTTTTACAGCGTGGAGCAATCAGGGATCAGCCAACGCAGCTGCTCTTTCAAGAACAGGCTAAGGTCCTTAGGAATTCTCACAGAAACAGCATGCCATCCTGATTTGAGGGTTATGGCGGAATCAGCACTTGTGCGTGCTTTTGCTATGTATTTAGGAGCTGCTTGCGCATACCCCACGGGGGCTGCAGCCCTAAAAGGCTAAAATTTAAAGCCCCATCCTACTTGCAGTAGGCGGTTATCCACGTCCGTCTTCTCACTGGTCGCTGCCGTGCTCTCCATCCAACACCATGATTTCATTGGGAATTCTTAATGGTATTCAGTGGAATCATATCTACGGGCCT
>CAJASG010000369.1 GCA_903944555.1 uncultured beta proteobacterium | reverse complement strand
GGCGCCCCGGGCGCGCACGGTCAGCAAAGTGATCTCGTATTCAAAGTCAATAAAGCCTTCGACGATGACACGCCCTGGCCCCACGCGTCCACCGGCCATGGCGTAGTCCCACGCGGTTTTGACATCGGCTGGGCCGTCGATCTTGCTTTGGCCCTTGCCCGATGAGCTCATCACCGGCTTGACGATGCAGGGGTAGCCAATGCCCTTGCCACTCCCGCCATCGATGGCCACCTGCAACTCGGCCAGCGAGTCGCAGAACTGGTAGGGGCTGGTGGGCAGGCCCAAGGTCTCGCCCGCCAGGCGGCGAATGCCTTCGCGGTCCATGGTGAGGCGGGCAGCGCGGGCGGTGGGCACCACTTTAACGACACCGGCCGCTTCCAGCTCCTGCAGCATGGGCGTGGCAATGGCTTCAATCTCAGGTACCACCCAGTCGGGTTTCTCGGCCTCAATCAGGGCCTTGAGCTGGGCCGGATCACTCATGGTGATGGTGCGGGCGTGGTGGGCCACCTGGTGACCGGGGGCGTTGTCGTAACGGTCCACAGCAATGGTTTCCACGCCCAGACGCTGCAGGGCGATCAGCACCTCTTTTCCCAGCTCACCACTGCCCAGCAGCATGACTTTGGTGGATTGGGGGGAAAGCGGGGTGCCGAAAGTGGTCATTTTTGAATTCCTTAAAAAGACGGATATTAGGCCCGAATTCGCAGACCCGTCGCCGCTGCGCCACAATCGCCGCATGTCACCACCGCTACCCCCCACTGCCCTGTTTGAGTGCCGCAACCTGACCAAGCGCTACGGCGACACCACCGTGGTCAGCGACCTGTCGTTCGAGATTGCCCCCGGTGAATGCTTGGGCGTCATTGGCCCCAACGGCGCCGGCAAAACCACCACCATCCGCATGTGCCTGGGGCTGACCGTGCCCGACAGTGGCGCCGTCCACGCGTTCGACCTGCAAATGCCGCAGGACGCGCTGACCATCAAGGCGCAACTGGGCGTGGTGAGCCAGATGGACACACTGGACCCCGATTTCTCCTGTGCGGAAAACCTGCTGGTCTATGGGCGCTACTTTGGCATGAAGGATGCGACGATTCGAGCACGCATTCCGGCCTTGCTCGAATTTGCCTCCCTCACCAGCAAAGCCAATGCCAAGCCTGGCGAGTTGTCGGGCGGCATGAAGCGTCGGCTTAGCCTGGCCCGCGCCCTGGTGAACGACCCCAAGCTCTTGCTGCTGGACGAGCCCACGACCGGCCTGGACCCGCAAGCCCGCCACCTGATGTGGGAGCGGCTGCAATTGCTGCTGCAACAAGGCAAGTCGATTTTGCTGACCACCCACTTCATGGACGAGGCCGAGCGCCTGTGCACCCGCCTACTGGTGCTGGACCATGGACGGAAGATTGCCGAGGGCAAACCGCGTGATTTGATTGCCCAACACTTGGAGCCCGATGTGGTGGAGGTGTATGGCGTGGGCGCGCTGGCACTGGTGGAGTCGGTGCACAGCCCGCTGCGGGCCCTGGCCTCGCGGGTGGAGGTGAGCGGCGAGACCGTGTTTTTCTACACCAGTACCGCGCCGGAGCTGCTGTTAGCGCTGCATGCGCACCCACAGTTGCGCATCCTGCACCGCCCGGCCAATTTGGAAGACCTGTTTTTGAAACTGACCGGACGCCAGATCCGGGAAGAAGGATAGACGCTATGAAATCAGTAGCTACTCACGCACATTTCACGGGGGCTAGCGGCCTAAAAGGCACTTCAAATTCGATTTGGCGTTTGCCCCGACTTTCCCTGCGCTTTTGGCCGGTGTTTCTGCGCAACCTGCTGGTGTGGCGCAAGCTGGCCATCCCCAGCCTGGTGGGCAATATTGCCGAGCCACTGATGTGGCTGGTGGCGTTTGGCTACGGCATGGGCGCACTGGTGGGGCAAATCACCGTGCCGGGTGTGGATGGCGATGTCAAAGTGCCATACATCCTTTTCCTGGCAAGCGGCTCTATTTGCATGAGTGCGATGCAGGCCGCCTCGTTTGAGGCGCTGTATTCGGCATTTTCCCGCATGCATGTGCAAAAAACCTGGGACGGCATCATGAACGCGCCGGTCGGGCTGGACGACATTGTGCTGGCCGAGATGCTGTGGGCGGCGTTCAAGTCGCTGTTTACCGTAACGGCCATCCTGGGCGTGATGCTGGTGCTTGGTATTAGCCATTCACCGAAGCTATTGGTAGCGTGGCCCATTTTGCTGGGCGTGGGCATCACCTTCAGTTGCATTGCGCTGATCTTTAATGCGCTGGCCAAGGGCTATGATTTTTTCACCTATTACTTCACCCTGTTTCTCACGCCGATGATGTTCCTGAGTGGGGTGTTCTTCCCGCTGGAACAGCTGCCCTTTGCAGTGCGGGTGGTGGCCGACTGGCTGCCCTTGAGCAACGCGGTGGCGCTGGTGCGGCCGCTTTTCATGGACCAATGGCCCACCGACACAGCGCGCCATGCGCTGGTGTTGCTGGCCTACGCCGGTGTGTCGTTTTGGGTGGCGCTGGCTCTCACGCGCAAGCGTTTCAGGGCCTGAAGCCTGGCTCGGGTCAAGCCACAAAGCTGGTGGTTTCTTGGCGGGTCGTCCAATCGATAGCATCCTCCTGTAACACCTCGTCGATGTCGATGCCCAGCGTCAGGGCCACCTCGTCCGGAAAGCTATCCGCCAGCGCACCGGGAGCCAATCGGTCTTCGTGGGCACGGGCACGCCACACGGCCAAGTGCACCACGCCAGCCAGTGGCTCACACACGTCATTCAAGAATGGCGCCCGCTGGTGGGCGATGGCATCCACCAAAGCATCGGGAAACTCCCAACTTTTGGCAAACGCGGCCCCGACCTCTACATAGCTGTAGCCCAGCAAGTGGTTCTCTGCATTGTCACGTCGCATGGCCAAGGGACCAACCTGGTCGTTGAGCCAGCGCATTTGCCCCGGCATGCCCAGGTGCATCACCAACTCGCCACAGGCGTGGATCAAGCCGGTGGTGAAAGCCAGCCCGGCGTTGGCGTGCGCGGCGCGTGCCAGCTTGCGCGAGAGCTTGGCTACATCCAGGCTGTAGCGCCAAAACTGCTGCATCTCCATGCCCGGTACCGCTTTGAATACGCCGGCAACTGCCGCTGCCATGGACAAGGCGCGCACCTGGTCCAGCCCCAGTACCGCCAAGGCGTCGGCCACACTGCCAATCTGGTTGGTCAGGTTGAATTGGGCTGAATTGGCCAAGCCCAATAAGCGTGCTGTCATGCCAATATCGGTGTTGATGAGCTGACTAACCGTGCGCAGGTCTGGCTCTTCCCGGTTGAGCTCGTTCAGCACCATCGCAATCACGCGCGGCAAGCTGGGCAGCGCCTGTTTCGAATCCAATAAATCATCAAGGTGCATGTTCGCGTTTCTCAAAGGGTGGCATTGCATAATGCCGGCTCAATTATGAGCAAACTCTCCCTCACCCGCGACAAGATCTACAAAACGGTGGCCCGCCAACTGCACGGTGTGGTGCCGTGCTGGATGTGTGGCGAGCATGTGGCGCCTGAAGCCGCAACGCTGGAACACATAAAACCCTTGAGTGAAGGCGGCAACAGCCATGCGGAGAATCTGGCCATCAGCCACGACGCGTGCAACAACCAGCGCCACGCCAAGCGCCCCACCGCAGCGTCTTAGCGGCGGGGCAACGTTCAAACCCGGTTAACCCTTGCAGTGCTGCGTCAAAAGCAAGAATCCGCAATTCAATTGCGCACAATTCAATTGCACGCTACAATTAACCCATGTCCTCCCCAAATATCAAAACCCAGTCGTCTCCGCAGTCGTCCAACCCGGCACAACTGTTGGACAACCAACTGTGTTTTTCACTGTACTCCGCCTCACTGGCCATGACCAAGTTGTACAAGCCCCTGCTGGAGGCATTGGACCTGACCTACCCGCAGTACTTGGTGATGCTGGTCCTGTGGGAGCGCGATGACTTGAGCGTCTCGGCACTGGGTGATCGCCTCAGTCTGGACTCCGGCACGCTGACACCTTTGCTTAAACGCATGGAAACTGCGGGCCTGCTGGTGCGTCAGCGCTCCAGCGAAGACGAACGCCGGGTGCATGTGTGCCTTAGCCCCGCTGGCCAACAGCTCCAAGTCCAGGCGGCACACATCCCTGGCTGCGTAGTCGCCCAAAGCGGCTTACCCCTGAGTGACTTGTTTGCCCTGAACCAACAAATTAAAACCCTGCGCACGGCCATGCACGCGCCAGCACCCCAACCCAACCCCTTACCACCCCGCTCCAAACCGGAGCATTCACCCAAGAAAGCAACACCATGACCACCAAAGTCGAAAAAGTAATTTACCAAGCACACGCCACCTCCACAGGTGGGCGTGACGGCACCACCCGCACCTCCGACGGCCTGCTCGACTTGAAACTGGCAGTACCCAAAGAAATGGGCGGCGCAGGCGGCGGCGTCAACCCCGAGCAGCTGTTTGCAGCGGGCTACAGCGCCTGCTTCATCGGCGCCATGAAGTTTGTCGCCGGCATGCAAAAAATTGCCCTGCCAGCCGACACCAGCATCGACGCCACCGTCGGTATTGGCCAGATTCCTGCTGGCTTCGGCATTGAAGTGCAACTTGCCGTCACTATTCCAGGCATGGAGCGTGCTGCCGCCCAAGCCCTGGTGGACAAGGCCCACGCCGTGTGCCCCTACTCCAACGCCACCCGTGGCAACATTGAAGTGACCATCACGGTCGTCTAAACCGCCCTGTCACCTAAGCGGCCAGTCCCGGTTGTGGGGGCTGGCCGTGTGCTTTATGGTTCGCGCATGCAAAACACCACCGATTTTCTGGTCCGCAAAGACCAACTGGCCACCACCCGAGTGCGCACCGTGCCAACCGTGGCGCTGCCCGAGGGCCAGGTCCGCGTCGCCATCCACCACTTTGCGCTCACATCCAACAACATCACCTACGCCGCCTTTGGCGACGCCATGAACTACTGGGGATTTTTCCCGGTGACCCCAACCAACGCGGCGGCAGGCGATGGTGATGACAGCCAGTGGGGCCGCATCCCGGTCTGGGGCTTTGGCAGCGTGGTCGAATCCCGCCACCCCGACGTCCCTGTGGGCGAGCGGCTGTATGGCTACTTCCCCATGTCCAACACCGTGGACCTGACTCCCGCCCGCGTGTCACCTCTGTCGTTCATGGACGCCGCACCCCACCGCGCAGAGCTGCACCCGGTCTACAACCAGTACACCCGCACCGCCACCGACCCGTTCTACACGGCAGACACCGAGGACATCCAAGCCCTGCTACGCCCACTGTTCATCACCTCGTGGCTGATTGACGACTTTTTGGCGGACAACGCCTTCTTCGGTGCCACCGCCAACCCCGAAGTGCCAGGCGTCATGCTGCTGTCCAGCGCCTCCAGCAAAACCGCCTACGGCACGGCCTTCCAGATGGCACAGCGCACCGGGATTGAAGTGGTGGGGTTGACCTCCCCCGGCAACGTGGCGTTTTGTGAAAGCCTGGGCTGTTACCACCGCGTGTTGACCTACGACCAGCTCGACCAGGTTGCGGCGGATGCGCCCTGCGTGTACGTCGACTTTGCCGGCAACGCCAACTTTCGCAAGGCCGTACATGCCCATTGCACCCAACTCAAATACAGCAGCTCCATCGGCGGCACGCACGTGACGGAACTGGGCGGTGGACGCGATCTGCTGGGCCCCAAACCGACCCTGTTCTTCGCCCCCGCCCAAATCAAGAAGCGCAATACCGAGTGGGGTGCACAGGGGCTGGGCGCGCGCTTGGTGCAGTCCTGGCAGGCGTTCACTACGGCGGTGACCCACCCGCAACAGCCCTGGATCACCGTGCAACACCACAGCGGGCAGCAGGCGGTGCAAGCCGCCTATTTGCAAGTGCTGTCCGGCAAGGGCGATCCACGCTTGGGGCACATGCTGTCCCTGTAGTCCACGGGCAAGTCGGCCCACGCCAAGCATTGGCTTGCGTGGCGTCAAAACCTCGTGCAACCGTATTCTGCAAACTACGCGTCAGCCGCATGCGGCATGATGCCGTTTGTGCATTCGACGGAGAACCCATGAAACTGGCCCTTTTGTCAGACATCCACGCCAATTTACAGGCACTGGATGCGTGCCTTGCGCACGCGCGCGCGCAGCGTGCGCAGCGCTTTGTATTTTTGGGAGACATGGTGGGTTATGGGGCAGACCCGTGCGCCGTGGTGGAACGCATCATGCTGCTGACCGAAGAGGGCGCGATGGTCCTCAAGGGCAACCACGATGCCATGGCCCTGGATCCACCGCTAGAGGTCAAAACGGTGGGCGACAGCACGGCCGCGTGGACCCACCGCCAACTCACCCCCATCCAGCGCGACTGGATGGAAAAACTCCCACTCACTATCCAGCAAGACTCGTCGCTGTTTGTGCATGCCAGTGCCAATGAGCCCGAGTTGTGGCGCTATGTCTACGACCAGCGCGCCGCCGCCGCCAGCCTGGATGCATCGGCCGCTTGGCCGGGCGTGCGCTATGTTTTTGGTGGCCATGTTCACAAACAATCCCTGTACTACCGAGGCGCATCTGACGACCTGATGGTGTTCATTCCCCAGGCGGGGGTGGCGGTTCCCGTGCCGAAACGCCGCCAATGGCTGGCTACCATTGGCTCGGTGGGGCAGCCCCGCGATGGCAAACCCTTGGCGATGTACGCCCTGTTTGACACCGACCTGGCGCAACTCACCTTCCACCGCGTCCCCTACGACCACCATGCAGCGGCGGCGACCATCCGCCGCGCCGGGCTGCCCGATTTCTTTGCCGACCGACTGGAGACTGGACGATGAAACTGCTGGAACCCGGAGCTGTTTTAGACGGCTTTGTCATTGAAGAGTGCATTCACTCCGGTGGTATGGCCCACATTTACCGGGTCAGCTACGCACAAGGTCAGCGCAATCCTGGCTTTGCCATGGCGATGAAAATCCCGCGCATGACGGCAGGCGACGGTGCCGAGAACATCGTCAGCTTCGAGATCGAGAGCCAGATCATGCAAGTGCTCTCTGGCAGTCATGTACCCCGCTTTGTAGCGGCCGGCGACCTGGACCGCGTGCCTTATCTGGTCATGGAATACATCACTGGCCATACGCTGCAACACTGGCTGGACGCCGAGTCACGCCCCGATGTCCATGAAATTGCCCGGCTGGGCGCGGCCATGGCCAATGCAGTACACGCGTTGCACCGACAAAACACCGTGCATCTGGACTTGAAGCCAGCCAACGTACTGTTCCGTACCGATGGCAGCGCTGTGCTCTTGGACTTTGGTTTGTCATGCCACGCGCATTACCCGGACCTTTTGGCCGAACAACTGCGCAAGGCGGTGGGTTCGCCCGTGTGGATTGCTCCGGAGCAGGTGGTGGGCGTGCGTGGTGACCCGCGCAGCGACATCTTTGCCCTGGGCGTCATGCTGTACCAGCTGTGTACCGGCGAGCTGCCCTTTGGCGAACCTCAGACTGCGGCTGGCATGCGCCAGCGCCTGTGGATGGACCCGGTGCCGCCGCGCAAACGGCAACCCGACTTGCCCGAGTGGATGCAAGAGGTGGTGCTGAAGTGCCTGGAGCCAGAAGCGGCGCAGCGCTACCCATCGGCCGCACACCTGGCCTTTGATTTGACGCACCCGACCCAGGTGCTCATCACCGAGCGCGGGCGCAACATCCAAGGCACCAAATTCCGCACCCACTTGAAGCGCTGGCTCAAGGCGGCGGGCATGCACTACCAGCCCAGCCCGATTCCATCGCAGCAGATTGAAGAAGTCCCCATCGTGATGGTGGCTGTACCGCACAAGGATGTGACGGACGCCACGCTGTACTCACTGCGTCAGGCGGTGGAGCGCTCCCTGGGCACCCGCCCAGGTGCACGGCTGGCCTGTGTCACAGTGATTTCATCCAGCCTGACCAGCGCCTCCGACGAAGACCGCAGCGAGACCAATGTGCACCGGCGCTACCTCACGGCGCTGCGCCAATGGGTACAGCCGCTGGATGACGCAAGCCACCAGATTTCCTGCCACGTACTTGAATCCGGCGATGTCGCACAGGCGCTGCTGGACTATGCACGCGGCAACAACGTCAGTGTGATCGTGATCGGAGCGGCCACCCACGGCCTCAAAACCCAGCGCTTTGTCGCCACCGTGCCAATCAAGGTCGCCATGGACGCACCGTGCACCGTGATTCTGGTCAAACAGGCGCTACCGTTCGAACACCTGGGTGACAAAACCGCGCACCGGGATGCCCCTGTCGGAGGCTACTCGGACTCCGATTCCGATTCCAGACAACCCGCCTTGTACGGCGACGACTTAGGACCCCTAGGATGAGCACACCTTCCACCACCACCGCACGCCCCACGGCCCTCATCACCGGCGCCTCGTCCGGCATTGGGGCATCGCTGGCCCGGTGTTTTGCCCGCGCTGGCCATGACCTGGTGCTGGTCGCCCGCAGTGCCGACAAGCTGCACGCATTGGCCGATGACCTCAAGGCCCGCCATGGCATCACCGTCTGGGTCGAGCCCGCCGACCTGGCACAGCGCGACGCTGCCGCCCAACTGCTGGCAACTCTGAAACGCAAACGCCACACGGTGGACGTGCTGGTTAACTGCGCAGGCGTGCTGGAGCAAGCCGCCTTTGCCAAAATGTCCCCGGTGCAGCACCAACAAATCATCGACCTGAACATCTCCGGCCTGACCGCCATGCTGGCGCACTTTGTACCGCCCATGGTGCAGCGCGGCAAGGGGCGTGTGCTCAATGTGGCGTCCATCGCCGCTTTTCAGCCGGTGCCCACCTTGGCCACCTACGCCGCCAGCAAAGCCTATGTGCTGTCGCTCAGCGAGTCTTTGGCGGAAGAGCTCAAAGGCAGCGGCGTCAGCGTCACCGCGCTATGCCCCGGCATTACCGCCACACCGATGTTGAGCCACGCCAAGGACTCCAATGCCGAGCTGTCCAAAATCCCCGGCTTCCTGATTGGTGCTGTGGACGACGTGGCCCAGCAAGGCTTTGAGGCCTGCATGAACGGCGACGCGATTTGTGTGCCGGGCGTCATCAACCGGGCGGCCATGATCGCCTCGCGCGGCACGCCCAAATGGCTGGTACGGCGCATCGGCGGCCTGTTCGGACGCAAAACCATCTGACGCGGGAGCCAACACCGTGCGCACATTGAACCTGGTTGGTGGTGGCCGCGTGGGCAAAACCCTGGCGCGGCTGTGGAAACTACAAGGCACCTTCCGCGTGCAGGATGTGCTGACCACGTCCAGCGCCAGCGCGCAGGCAGCCTGCGACTTCATCGGCGCAGGCACGTCCGTTAAAGCCCTGTCCGCCATGCGCCCGGCCGAGGTCTGGATGCTGGCGGTACCAGACGCGCAGGTGGCGCAGGCCGCGCAGGCCTTGGCCCAGGAGTTCGCGGCGCGCGCCGCGCTGTCAGGCGCGACCCTGACCACACCGTCCGCCCCCAACACTGACGTAGTGGCGTTCCACTGCAGTGGCGCTTTGGGTGCAGTGCAACTGGAACCACTGGCGGCACTGGGCTGGAACACCGCCAGCGCCCATTGCATTTTGAGCTTTGCGCAAGCAAGCACCGCGGTGGCGCAGTTCCCAGGCACTCCGTGCGCGCTGGAAGGCGAGGCAGGCGCGTGCGCCACACTGCGCCCGGCATTCCAAGCCATCGGCGGCCAGTGCTTTGATCTGGCCAGCGAACACAAACTGCTGTACCACGCCGCCGCCGTGTTTGCCACCAACTTTCTGCCGGTGCTGCAAACCGTGGCCGAAGACGCCTGGCGCGCCACCGGTGTACCGGCCGCGCTGATTCCAGGCCTGCGGGCCTCGCTGCTGGCCAACGCCGTGGCCAACATCACCACGCTCGGCCCCGCCGCCGCCCTCACCGGCCCGGCCGCCCGTGGCGACACCGCGGCTATCGCCCGCCAGTCAGTGGCCGTCACCGCATGGGACCCCGAGTCGGGCGCCGCCTATCAGGCGCTGAGTGCGCTAGCGTTGCGCATAGCGGCGCAAAGGGGCTAGCACTACGCGTAGTTCGTCAGAACCGAAAAAGTGCACCTCAATGCTATTGAATAAATAGCTGCTTGCGCACATTCCACGGGGGCTAGAGGCCTTTTTGATACTTAAAATTCTGCCGCACAAACACCCCCAGCGTGGCCACCACGACAGCCGCCAGCAGGTACTGAAACGGCTGGTTTTCGGCAAAATCCAGCGCTTCGGACAGCAGGTGGTACACGGTAACCGCCAGCAGCAGCGCCACCAAGCGCAGGCTCCAGCGGGTGGGCTGGCAGTGCTGAGGGCCCATGCGCGCCAACAGCACATTGCCCAGCAGGCCAGACAACAACCCCAGACTCGCGCCCACGGCCACATCGCCCGGCCAGTGCGCGCCCACCGCAATGCGCGACAGGCCCGTGCCAGCGGCCAGCACCCATAGCCACCAATGGCGCGCCCGGCGTGCGGCCGGAAGCGCAAAGTACAAGGCAGATGCCACGGCAAACGCCGTCAGCGTGTGGCCTGAGGGCATGGACACGTTGTGCAGCGTCTCGCCCACAATGCGCATCTGGGCGTTGTCCACCACCGCCGCAGGGCGGGGGCTTTCAATGAAAAACTTGCCGGTGCGCGCAAACACGATGGCAAACGGTGCGGCGCACAACCAGGCCCACATCAGGCGCGGGGCCAGCACCAGCAGCGGCGCCGTGACCGCCAGCACGCCCCAGCCATTGCCCAACAGGGACAAGGCGGTCCACACCGGTGCAGCAACCGGCGCACACAGCGCGCTGATAGCGACAAACATGGCGGGCTCAAACCAGTGCAGCCACAAGGGCGCACTCAGCACAAACAGCACCAAGGGCAATGACCAAACCCACAAAGGCTCAGAGCGACGGTGCGCGGACAAGGAGGGAATCAAAGGTGCGGTCATGACGCTAGGACATCGGCAATGTAGGAGATATGGGCAATGCAGACAAAGTGGGCCGCGCTTGCAGTTGCGGCTGCGGATCACCCGCCCAGCCACGGCAGGCATAAAACCGGAAGCTGGCGATGGGGGCGTTCAGGTGCACGGTCTCCTGAGTGTCCAGCAAAGCGCAGCTGGCAAAACCGTGTGGCCCCAGCGGCACCGCATACGCCATGTGGGACCAGTCCACCAGCAGGGTGCTGCCGCCCACGGGCAAATCACCGGCCCACAGGTCGAACTGGTCAAAGCGGTCTTCGAGCACATGCACCGGCAGCGGCCGTGCGTACCAGCCCAAGCGGCTGGCCAGCGTCCAGTTTTGCACCGAGACACTGCCCAGTTGGTGCTGCGTGGCCAGGGCACGGGCACGCTGGCCGGCGGCGTCCCATCCATGCAAATCGGCGAACGGATTGGGTGCCGAGGCTACCGCCGCAGCGCTGGCGGGCAGGACCGGTTGTCCGGCCGTGAGCATCAACCCCAGCAAGACGGTGCAGGCCAGCGCCTGCAATAGCGCCACCGCGCCGACCAGCCAACGCCACCGGCCCCGCATAGCCTGTGCCAGCCCCACGCCGGCAAAGGGAGCCAACGCCACCCAAGCCGGGGCCGTCCAGTGCGGCAGGCTGGTGCCACCACCGGACAGCACCGCCAAGACGGAAAAATAGACAAAGAAGAAAAGCAGCAGCAGGCGCGTATTGCGCCGGTTGGTTTGAAGCCAACCCGCCCCGCCCCACAGCAGCAAGGGGCCAAACACCAGCAACTGCACCAGCAAGAAGCGTCCCAAATGGGCCAGCTGCCAGGCATTGCCCGCACCGTGCTTGGCCTGGTAGGTGAACGAGATCCAGTGGTGCTGCGCATTCCACACGGCCACGGGCGCCACCAGCACCAAGGCGACCAGTGCCGCCACCCACAGCCCCGGGTTGCGCAACAGGCGCCAGCCATGCACGGCCAGCAAACACAGACCCACCGCGCCCGCAACGAAGACTGCGGTGTATTTACTCAACCCCGCCAAACCCAGCAACAGGCCCAGCACCAGCCAGGGCGCTGTGCGCTGCGCGGCGTCGGGCTGCATCAGCGCGTGGGTCTGCCACATCAGCGCCACGGTAAAAAACATGAGCAGGGAATCGGGCAGGAGGCCAATGCCCAGCACATGCAGCAGGGGCGCCAGCGCCAGCGCCAGCACGGCCCAAAAACCCGCGCGACTGGCGTCTGCTTCACCGGACGATTGCAAACGCACGGTCAGCTGGTACACCGTCCAAGCCGTGGCCAGCCACAGTAAGCCGGGCACCAGCCGCAACACTGCAGTGGGCGCATCCAGCGCCACCAGCGGCCATTGCACCCAGCCCACCAACGGCGGATGGTCAAAATAACTCAGGGCTGGATGCAGCGCGTACAGCAGGTAGTGCGCCTCGTCCACCGACAGCCCCATGCCCGCCCCCAGCACAAAGTGCAAGGCAAACACCAGAACCAGCAAGATACGGGCACGCCACGCGGTGGCAAAAAGGAGGGGAGTCGAAAGCAAAGGTGAGTAAGTGGAAAATAGCAACCCCCGCAGTCTAAACTGCCCTACCACCTCAAAGGAACGTCATGCCCCTGTACCACGTAGAAATGCTCGAAGGCCGCACACTGGAGCAAAAGAAAAAGCTGGTGGAAGAGATCACCCGCGTCAGTGTTGAAGTGCTGGGTGGCTCGCCGGATTCCGTTGACATCCTGATCGTCGATGTCAAACGGGAGAACTGGGCTACCGGTGGCAAGCTCTGGACCGAACCGCACGCCTGATCGACCGTCCCATTGGCACCACGCCGCTTGAGAAAACGCAAAACCCTGCAAACAACAG
>CAJASG010000368.1 GCA_903944555.1 uncultured beta proteobacterium | reverse complement strand
CTGGCCGACGGCTTTTGCAGCATGGTTTCCATGGCGCGCCCCTTCCTGGCCGACCCCGAATTTGTGCACAAGGCGGCCGAAGGCCGGGCCGACGAAATCAATACCTGCATTGGCTGCAACCAGGCCTGCCTGGATCACACCTTTGGCGGCAAGATCACCTCCTGCCTGGTCAACCCCCGTGCCTGCAACGAGACGCTGCTCAATGTGGTGCCCACGGCGATCAAGGCCCGTGTGGCGGTGGTGGGCGCGGGCCCGGCCGGTTTGGCCTTTGCCACCACAGCAGCGCAGCGCGGCTTTGAGGTCACCCTGTTTGACGCGGCCAGCGAAATTGGCGGCCAATTCAACGTAGCCAAGCAAGTGCCGGGCAAGGAAGAGTTTTTTGAAACCCTGCGCTACTTCGGTAAACAGATCGAACTCACCGGCGTCAAGCTGGAGTTGAACCGACGCGTGACGGCAAAGGAGTTGGCTGCAGGTGGCTACGCCCATGTGGTGTTGGCCACCGGCGTGTCGCCACGCACGCCCGACATTGAAGGCATCAAGCACCCCAAGGTGGTTGGTTACCTGGACGTGCTGCGTGACAAGTGCGCTGTCGGCAACACCGTGGCGCTGATTGGCGCCGGCGGCATTGGATTTGACGTGGCCGAATACCTGTTGCACGCGGGCACCAGCCCCAGCCTGGACAAAACCAAATTCTTCGCTGAATGGGGTGTAGATACCAGCTACGCCACGCGCGGTGGCTTGGCGCCCGCCCACATTGAAAAGAGCCCGCGTAAGGTCTACTTGTTGCAGCGCAAGGCCAGCAAGGTCGGTGACGGTTTGGGTAAAACCACCGGCTGGATTCACCGCACCTCGCTGAAGAACCGCGACGTGGAGATGCTCAACAACGTGAGCTACCGCAAGGTGGACGACGCTGGCCTGCACATCACCGTGGGCGACAAAGAGATGACTATTCCCGCGGACACCGTGGTGCTGTGCGCAGGCCAGGACCCGCAGCGCGAACTACAGGCCGAATTGCTTGCCGCTGGCTGCAGCGTGCACCTGATTGGTGGCGCCGACAAAGCGGCCGAACTGGACGCCAAGCGCGCCATCAAGCAAGGCACTGAGTTGGCGGCGGCTTTGGGCGAAACCAGCCAGACGCAAGACCAAGCCTCAACATCCTCAGTTACGCTGGCCCACCGCCTGCAACCCGCCGTGGCCGAGAGCCTGCAGAAGTGGCACAGCATGGCGGCACAAGGTGATATGGGTGAACTGGGCAGCATCCTGCACCCCAAGGCGGTATTTCGCTCGCCCATGGCGCACACCCCCTACCCCAGCGCGCAGGCGGTGCAGTTGATTTTGGGCACCGTGATCAAGGTGTTTGAGGACTTCGTCTACCACCGCGAATTGGCCAGTGCCGATGGCCTGAGCGTGGTGCTGGAGTTTTCTGCCAACGTGAGCGGCAAGGCGCTCAAGGGCATCGACATGATCCAATTCGATACGGATGGAAAAATCGTCGACTTCGAGGTGATGGTGCGCCCCATGAGCGGTCTACAAGCGCTGGGCGACGAGATGGGTAAACGCCTGGCCCCCTACCTTGCTGCCATGAAGGGCACCAAAGCCTGAACGAAATTGCTATACATTTAGAAGCGCCTTGCGCAGTCTCTGCTCTGGCTGCAGGCATAAACCCTATAAATTGGAGCAGAATATGAGCTACGAAACACTGTCCGTCACGCTGGAAAACCACATCGCCACCGTGCGCCTGAACCGCCCGGAAAAAGCCAACGCGATGAACGCCACCATGTGGCAAGAGATTCGCCAAGCATTCCAGTGGGTTGACAAAACCCCCGAAGCCCGGGTGGCCGTGCTGCAAGG
>CAJASG010000367.1 GCA_903944555.1 uncultured beta proteobacterium | reverse complement strand
CTGCAGCGTTGGCCACACCTGAAACCAAATCACGTTTTGGCATGATGATGGCCGAGCCTGTGATCAGTACACCCGAACAATTTTCGGCATTCATGAAACGTGAACTGACAAAATACGAGCCGGTGGTCAAAGCCACAGGTGCACGGGTCGACTGATCGACGGGAGTTTATTCGCCCAAATAGGCGGCTCTCACTTTGGGGTCATTGAGTAAGTCTTGACCCGGTCCGGTCATGCTGATCAGACCCGACTCCATCACATAGCCCCGATTGGCGATGGCCAAAGCACGGCTTGCATTTTGCTCAACCAACAGCACCGTCACACCCTGCGAGAAAACATCGCGAACCACTTCAAATATTTTGTCCACCATAATTGGAGACAGTCCCATTGAAGGCTCGTCCAGCAACAACACTTTGGGGCGGCTCATCAAAGCACGCCCCATGGCCAGCATTTGCTGCTCGCCACCGGACATGGTGCCCGCAAGCTGGTCACGGCGCTCCTTGAGGCGGGGGAAAATTGCGAACATCTTGTCGATGTCCTCCACAATTCCCGCCTTGTCGGTCCGGATGTAAGCGCCCATCTGCAAATTTTCAACAATGGTCATGCGGGTGAACACGCCACGGCCTTCCGGCACCATCGCCAAGCCCTGCTTGACCAGGTCCCAAGGGCCTTGGCCGCGAATGCTTTTGCCCAGATACTCGATGTCGCCAGCGGCAATAGGCAGCGTGCCAGTGATGGCTTTCATGGTGGTGGTTTTACCCGCACCATTGGAGCCAATGAGGGACACCAATTCACCTTCATGCACTTCAAAATCAACGCCCTTGACCGCCTGAATCCCACCGTAGGAAACCTTCAGGCCCGTCACTTTCAATAAGGTCTTTGTTGTCATTCTTTTTCCTTAATGGCCGCTGGTGCCCAAATACGCTTCAATCACTTTTTCGTTCTTTTGCACATCGGCTGGCGTGCCCTCGGCAATTTGCTTGCCGTAGTCCAGCACCGTGACGCGGTCGCACAGACCCATCACCAGCTTGACATCGTGCTCAATCAGCAAAATGGTGCGGTTGTCTTTGCGAATGCGGTCAATCAGCTCACGCAGCATGACTTTCTCGGTGGCATTCATGCCCGCTGCGGGTTCGTCCAGCGCAATCAATTGCGGGTCGGTGGCCAACGCACGGGCAATCTCCAAACGACGCTGGTCGCCATAGCTCAAAGTGCGCGCCTTGTAGGCCGCAAACTTTCCAATGCCCACGTAGTCCAGCAGCTCCTGCGCTCGCTTGGCAATGGCAGCCTCTTCCGACTTGAAACTGGCGGTGCGAAACATGGCACCGATCAGTCCTGAGTGGGTGCGAATATGCCGCCCCACCATCACGTTTTCCAACGCGGTCATCTCGGAGAACAGGCGAATGTTCTGGAAGGTGCGGGCGATACCGGCCTTCGCCACCAGGTGCACCGCCGTCGGTTGATAAGGTTTACCGGCCAGCTCGAAGGTGCCGCTGTCGGGCGTGTACAAGCCGGTCAGCACATTGAAAAAGGTGGTCTTGCCTGCGCCGTTGGGGCCGATCAGACCATACACCTGGCCGCGTTTGATTTTTATTCCCACATCGCTCAGGGCCTGCAGGCCGCCGAATCGCTTGGAAACGCCGGAGACGTTTAATACTGTATCTGTCATGTTGATTCCGTTCAGCGCTTGGCCGCTCAGGTTTTAGTGCTTTGCAGGGTCTTGCCATGCTCGGGCGATGGCCACAGGCCACGCGGACGCAGCAACATGATGGTGATCATGGCCAGCGCAATCAGCAGTTGACGCAGAATAGAGGCGTCCAGTCGACCATCGGTCATGGCCTG
>CAJASG010000366.1 GCA_903944555.1 uncultured beta proteobacterium | reverse complement strand
GGGAAATCGCCCGTGCCGTGCGCGGCACGCTGACCCCTGAGGTGTGGGCAACGCAAAACCAGACCTGGCTGGAGGTCAAGCGCAGGATCAAAACGGGCGAGTTTGAGAAAGACCCCGCCCAGTGTTTTGAATGGGTCAAGTTCCGCTCGCACCTGTCGCGCGGGGTGACGGTGGGCACCATGTTGATGGACGAGGCGCTGCACTTTATGCGGCTGGGCACCTTTTTGGAGCGTGCCGACAACACGGCGCGCCTGGTGGATGTGAAATTCCACGCGGTGCAGAGCGACTTTTTTGGCACCGCCAGTGAGAAGGACCAGGAGTACGATTTCTACCACTGGAGCGCGATTTTGCGCAGCGTCTCGGGCTTTGAGGTGTACCGCAAGGTCTACCGCGACGTCATCAAGCCAGAACGGGTTGCCGAGTTACTGATTCTGCGTGCCGACATGCCGCGTTCACTGCACGCCAGCCTGAATGAAGTGGTGAATAACCTGACTTTGGTGGCCAACGATCCGACGGGGGAAACCCATCGCAGGGCTGGAAAACTGTGTGCCGAGCTCAAGTATGGGCGCATCGACGAGATTCTGGCTACGGGGCTGCACGCCTACCTGACGCAGTTTTTGGACCGTGTCAACGACTTGGGTGCCCACATCAGCCGAGAGTTTTTGGTGTCAGCAAATTAGCCCCCGATTTTCTGGATAATGCGTTCAGACAGGAGCATTGATGAAAGTCGCAGAAATTGACCGTGAGCTTGAATTGGCCAGAACCGAGGGGCCTGTGCGTGACATCATCATTCCGCCATGCCCCGAGCTTTTGGCGGAATTGCGGGTAGAAGTCAACCAGCAAGACCCCGATCCGGTGGTTATTGCACGCATTGCCAGTAGTGATGTGGCGATGGCCGCCTCGCTTATTCGTATTGCCAACAGTCCCATCTACTCGCGCTCACGCCCTGCTTCGACGGTGGGTGAGGCTATTGCGATGCTGGGTGTGAGTCAGACCATTTCGATATTGACCGGGTTTCTCACCCGCCGTGCGATTCGGATTCAGTCCCCGTTGATTGAGCATTTTTGGGAGACCTCGTCCCGTCGTGCTACGGCCATGGGCTATATCGCCCGGCAGCTTTACGGAATGAATGCGGAAATAGCCCATACCTGTGGTTTGTTTTGCCACGTTGGAATCCCGGTGATGTTGCAAAGCCTTAAAGGCTATAGCGGCACGCTGGCTGAGGCCTTGGCGCGACAGGACCGCAGCTTTACACAGACCGAAAACGCGGCCCACCGCACCGACCATACGGTGGTGGGGGCGATTGTGGCCAAAACATGGCGGCTACCGCCCATTATTGCCCTCGCAGTGCGGCTGCACCACGACTTCACGATTCTGAACGACAGCAGTATCCCGGCAGAAGCCCGCACCTTGGTTGCCATGTCCCTTGTGGCCGAGCACTTGGTGGCTATGCATGAAGGCGTGAAGGAGCAGCGCTCGTGGGAAGTCAATGGCCGAGCCTGCCTGGAATACCTGAAAATTGACTCAGGTGAGGTTGAAGTCTGGGCTGAACTGCTGGAGCCCATGTTCGAGGGTGGTAGCGCCGACTAACGGCGCAGGCGCATTGCTGCGTCAGGGCTGGATGATCAGTGCTTCCAGCCCCATGGCGCGGATTTTTGCCTGGGCCGATTCGGCCGCAGCTTCTGAGCCAAACGGTCCTACCCGCACCCGGGTCATTACCCCTTTCGACGTTTTTAACTCCTGCGTGAACGCGGCAAACCCCGCATCGGCGAGCTTGACGCGTGCGTTGCGTGCGTTGTTGTCGTCCGCGAACAAACCCACATTGATGAAGTAGGGTGCATCTTGCGCAGGGGCTTTGTTCGCCTTGGTGGGCGCAACGACCGGCTTTTTCTCAGCTGCTTTTATGCTTGGTTTTGCGGGCGCTTTGACTGGCACTGTTGCCGCAGCTTTTTCGGGTGCTTTGGCGGCTGTTTTGGCAGGTGCTTTTGCAGGCGATTCAACGTTTGGTTTAGTGGGTGCGTCAGAGCCAGCGACGGCCTCAGCGTTGGGCACCTTGCTGACCGCTGCCTCTATCGCTTGTGGTGTTGGGGGCGGGGGCGTGTCTGGTTTGGCAGTGACGGCTTCCAGCGGGGTGGTGGGTGTTGATGTTGGGCTGCTGGCAGTGGCAGTCAAATCTGGGGCGGCTTGCGCGGGGGCTGGCATGGCTGGAACTGGCGCGGGAGCGGGCGCTGGCGCTGCATCCAGGGCTGGGCCGGTCACTGCATTGCGGGTTTGCGCGGGGGGTTTTAGCCCTAGTGGCAAGACGTCGCTTTTGGGGCTGAAGAAATACCCGCTCACCACCGCAGCCACTACAGCGGCGTTGGCCAATGCCAACGACGCCAGACGTGCACGAGAACCTGCCCGACGTTTGAGCATGCTGCAGGCCTCGTCCAGAGTGGCGCTGACCGACAGTGCATGGGCCATTTTCTTGCGGGAGTCCGCATAAAAAATGGCGTTGCCGAACAAGCCAGGCACCACAAAAGCCGCAAGCGCAAACGTCAGCAGCAGCGCGAGCTCGATGGTCTGGGAAAACTGCAATACCAGCCGACCAATACCAAAAATCATCAGGGCAATAGTCACCACCGCGCCGCTGTAGACCAGTGCGGCGCCCCATAAGCGTCGGTAGGCGAACCAGTTCAGGGTGCACAGACTGGCGGCCCAGTTCCAGCGCATGCCCACGCGGTCGGTCGACTCGAAGTGGGTGAAGATGGGCAGGTAATAGTCGGTACTGACGCTGCCAATTGCCGCGCGGTACAGCGTGCTTGTTGAGTCCCCGGCCGTGGTGTCGGCGCTGGTGATTTCAGTGGCGATTGGTTCGGGCATGGTTTATTTTGACACGCCCGTCCGGTTTGCCAGGGCCGCAGCCACTTCCTGCCCCAGCTCGATCACGGCCAGCGCGTAGTAGCTGCTCCAGTTATAGCGGGTGATGGCGTAAAAGTTATCGGTGCCTGCCAGGTACAAAGGGGCGTCGGCACCATTTTGTAACTCGATCAACGCCAGTGATCCGGGGTGCTCCAACGCGGCACCTTCCAGAACTGCGCCTTTGGCGGCGAAGGCGGCGGTGGTGAAGGTGGGCAGGATGTCCGGGGCCATCAGGGTCGCCATGTCCAGCTTTTGCACATCAAACTGCACCGGGTAGTGGGTGGGCATACCCGGCTTCCAGTGAAATGACTTGAAATAGTTGGCCACCGAGCCAATCACGTCAGCCGGGCTGTTGAACAGGTCGATCCGGCTATCCCCATCAAAATCCACTGCGTATTTGTTCCAGCTCGAGGGCATGAACTGCGGCATGCCCATGGCCCCGGCGTAGCTGCCGCGCAGAGCCAGCGGATCGGTGTGGGTGCGCTGGGTCAGGCTTAGAAAGGCTTCCAGCTCAGACAGGAAGAAGGCCGCACGGCTGGCCGCTTTGGGGTGTGCCGAAGGGAAGTCAAACGCCAGTGTGCTCAGCGCATCCAT
>CAJASG010000365.1 GCA_903944555.1 uncultured beta proteobacterium | reverse complement strand
GAAATGAAGTAAACGGCTTCACGTCATTCAAAGAGCCGGTTATGACCGGCTCTTTTTATGGCCATTGCTTGGCCCAGGTGATGAAATCGCTCACCGGTTGCGGCCGACCAATGCCAAAGCCCTGGGCCATGTCACACCCCAGTTCCCCCAGCAGCGCCAGCGTTGCTTCGTCCTCCACACCCTCCGCAATCACACTCAGACCCAACCCATGTGCAAGCCCGACTGTGGACCGCACGATGTGCACATCTTGCAGATTGGCCGTTAGTTCCATCACAAAGGCGCGGTCAATTTTCAAGGACTTGAGCGGCAAACGACGCAAGTAAGCTAGTGACGAGTAGCCCGTTCCAAAGTCATCAATGTCCAGCGCCAAACCTAGTGCTGCCAGATCGGCAATTACCGTGGCCGCGCGATCAGGGTCACTCATCAGCACCGTTTCAGTGATCTCCAAAGTGAGGGCCGACGCATCCAGGCCAGATTGGGCAATCAAGGACTCAAGCTGACGCGGAAACTCCATATCCACCATGTTGTGTGCCGAGACATTGATGGCGATACTGATATCCAAACCCGCTGCGCGTAGCTCACACGCATGCTGTAGCGCACGCTTGGCCACCCACAAGGTCAGCAGCCCCATAAGATCTGCCTTTTCCGCCACGGCAATAAAACTGGTCGGAGGCACATTGCCAAAGCGGGGATGCACCCAGCGCAGCAGTGCCTCGCACCCCACAAGCTTTCGGTTCAGAATTGAAATTTTGGGCTGCAAATGCAGCGTCAACTCATTGTTTTCGAGGGCAAGGCGCAACTCGGCCACCATCTCCAGGCTACGCGGGCCACTGGTATCGCGCAACAAGTCGTACACGCAGATGCCTGAAACATCCGTCGCGGCCCAAGCCAAAGCGGTGTCTGCGGAGCGAAGCAATTCATAGCCATCCGCGCCATGTAAAGGCAGGCTCGCCACGCCAATACGTGTGCGCAATATCAGGGTCAGCCCCGCTGCATCAAGGGGATCTGCGGCGATTTTCTGTAGCAATTCAGCCTGCGCACGCGAGTTCACGACAAGCCCTCCGACAGACACCAAAACAGCAAACTCGTCGCCTACAAGCCGATAAGCCTGCCCGCCCATATCTCTGGAAAATGCGGACACTCTCTCGGCCAATTGTTGGAGCAATCGATCGGCGCTACCGCGTCCCAGCGTGTCATTGATCTGTCTGAAATCTTTCACATTCAACAACAGCATGGTCAACTCAGAGCCGCTAGAACCACGCCCCGTCAAATGCTCAATATCCTGTTGCAGCTTGTCGCGATTGGGTAGACCGGTCAATGAATCATGCAGCGCCCGATGGCGCAATTCGTGCACATTGCGTGCATTGGCCAACGCCACAGCAAAGGAGGTCGAGGCCAGTGAAAAAGCCGCTAACTCGTCATCCCCAATCACATCTTGGCTGCGAACGCCAATGATCACCCCGCCAATGGCGACCTCGTCGTGCATTAACGGAATACCGATGGAACAGACAACTCCCAAGGCCTTGCTTTGCTCGCCCTGATTGAACTGTATTAACCCCGCATCACGTATCGCAACAATGCGCCGCTCACGTATTGCAATACCCAGTACGCTACTGTCCAAATGCACCTTTTGCATGGCATTCACATAGGCCGGTGGGGCTTCCGGTGCGTGATAGGACAGGACTTGCAGATAACCAGGATCAGGGTCGGGCCGATAAAACGCAGCCCAAATACCCGGAAACAACTGCACCAACTTTTTCAAGGCCAGTTCGGCCAGTTGTTTTTCTGTGTGGTTTTGACCCAACTCAGGAGCAAGACTCAGCAACAAACTTTGCAACTGGTCGCGTCGGCGCAGCTCGGAAATCAGCATCAATTGCCCGGCCAAATCGGCAAGGCCACGCGCCATATCTATTTCCGCCAGACCCCAACCACGGGAAGTATTCCTCTGCTCACAGCACAACACCCCCACCATTTTCCCTGCGCGTCGAATGGTGGCATCCAACAGCGCGTGCACATTATTCGGTTTGAGATAAGACTCCGTCAGGTCCTTCGTGCGTGGGTCACACTGCGCATCGTCCACCGCCAATACGCGATGCCCATTCATCGCATCAAAATATGCAGGGCAATCCACCGCATCCAGCACTCCGGTGGCGGGCACAACGCCCAGTCCCCGCACGTAGCTGGCAATGCACACCATCTGACTCCCCTTTCCCGCGAACTGCCAGACGGATGCCGTATCCACGTCAATGTTCTTGTCAGCGCAAGCCAGCAAGGTGTCAAGTGCGCCCACCAACGGCGCGGCCCACAAGGACTCATCCTTACTCAGGCGTAGCAAAATTGCGTTCGTATCGGTCATTCAAAACCTCTGTTAATAGCCTCTGCACATCCAGCCACGGTCATTCTTGTGCGTCGACAAGAGCGCCTTATATACCCACGGATAAACGCATCATAGTCGTCAAAAATGGCCTCTGCTTGCGGAGTCGACTTGCCAATTGCCGCCCGGCTTTCCGGCACGCGCCAGAGGTAGTCCACCGAACAACCGCTGGCCCATGCGCGAGCGAATTGATCTGAAGCAAGTCCCAACCATTCCAAACGCGGTACAACCCAGCATCAACCACCGCGGGAATGTATGAAAAATGTAGTCAGCATCAGCCTGGGCGCAAGCGAACAGGATTTTGAATTCGTGGCACCCTTCATGGGACAACAAGTCAATGTCAAGCGCATCGGCGCAAACGGCAGCACAGCCAAGGCCGTGAAGCTGCTCAAGCACTGGGAGAAGCATGCGGATGTGCTGGGCCTGGGGGTGGTGCGGGACCACTACAACGTGGGGCCGCGCCGTTACACCGAAAAAGACAGCACCCGCCTGACCAGTGCTGTCAAACACATCCCCGTAACCACCGGTGGACGCCTGAACGACATCCTGCAGGAATGGGCCTTGCGCCATGTGCAAAGCAAACTGGGAAGCTACTTCAACAACGCGAGGGTGCTATTTTTCTCGGGCATGACCAACTACAAATTGGCCATGTGCATGTCCGAATACACCCAAAACCTGCAGTTTGCCGACCCCCTGCTGCAACTGGGAGTACCGAAGTTACTCACGTCGTTGAACGCCTTGGAGCTGTTCACCAGCGGTGCCCACTACGTGTCGGAGTGGACTTCACCCAGTGTGATGGCATCCGCGCCGGTCAAGGAATGGACGCGCTTTGTACTGAAAAGAGCCATGCAAAAAGCCACGGTGATCGTGGCCCCAGTGCATGAACTGGACGACTTCACAGCTGATGAGCTGGCGGGGAAAACCATCATTACCTCGTCGGTCAACGATGAACGCATAGCCCAGTTCAAGGACAAGGGCGTTAACCTGATCATTGACGGCGCGCCGAGCATGTTTGAACATGTGCTGGGCCCCAACATCCTGGACGCCATGATCATTGCAGCCTCCGGCAAAAATGCCCACGAACTGCTGGAAGACGACTACCTGGAAATCATCACCGACCTGCAGCTGGAGCCACGCATCATTTACCCCAACGGGTTCAAACGTGTGAACCGCTTTGCCTTCGTGATCCACCCGCTATCGCAGGAGTATTTCAAAAAGGTCAAACCGATTGAGCTGCTGTCGTATGTTTCCCCACCAGTGTTCATGAACTCACTGGAAAAGGCGATGGCCTATGCGCCGCCGTTTGTGTACTCCAGAATCACCGGCATCAAGTCGGTCACGGGGGTTGAGGCTGAGGGTTGGCTCATCTCGGTAGGAGGAACCCCCAAAGAAATCATGGCCCACAGCCCTGAGTTCACCTACCGCCGATTGTTGGCCGCAGCCGACATGGCCAAACGGCTGGGCGCACAAATCATGGGCTTGGGTGCATTCACCAAGGTAGTGGGGGATGCAGGTTTGACCGTTGCCAAACGCGCCCCGCTGCCCATCACCACCGGCAACAGCTACAGCGCATCCGGTGCCTTGTGGGCGGCACACGATGCCATGCTGCGCATGGGCCTGCTTGTCAACCCCAAAAAGGGCCAGAAGGCGCAATTCAAAGCCATGGTGGTTGGTGCCACCGGCGCAATTGGCTCGGTCTGCGCCCGCCTGCTGGCCACCACGGCCGAAGAGGTTTACCTGGTCTCCCCAGAAACTGCCAAGCTGCTGGCGCTCAAAGAATCCATCCTGAAGGAAACGCCTGACGCCCGGCTGTTTCTCTCCGCCCATGCGGACAAAGACATTGCGGGTATGGACATGATCGTGACCGCCACCTCAGGGGCCGGCAAGAAGGTGCTGGACATCATGAAGGTCAAGCCCGGCTGCGTCATCACCGACGTGGCCCGACCACTGGACCTGCCCGCCAGCGAGGTGGCCAAGCGGCCAGACGTGCTGGTGATTGAATCTGGCGAAATATTGCTGCCCGGCGAAGTGCAGATGAAGAACATCGGTCTGCCTAAAAACGTGGCCTACGCGTGTTTGGCGGAAACCATTGTGCTGGCGCTGGAAGGCCGGTTTGAGAACTTCACCGTCGGCCGCGGCATTGAATGGGAGAAGGTGCGCGAGATTTATCGCATGGGCCTGAAGCACGGCATGCGACTGGCGGCCATCTCGGGTGTGAACGGAGTGTTCTCCGATTCCGATATTGAGCGGGTGCGCGATCTCGCGTTGGCGGCACTTGCCAAGACACAGATAGTCCCCAAAGCAGCAACACCTATCAAACGGGTGACTGTCAAAAAGAAGAAACCAGCAGCAGCCCAAGCCGCAAGCTGAATTCTGCGCCCCGGTTGAGGTGGCGTACTAACGGGAGCGAATGCTGCCCGTTAGCGCCTTGGGTGGGTAATAGCGTTGAAACGCCTTCCAGACGGCTCCGGATGTATTGGACCGGTCCAACAGATGTTTCAGCGCCTTTTGATCGCCTTCGGACAGTGAAGTCTTCGAAATATAGGCTCCGCTGTCCCCCCAGGGCAACTCGTCTATGGGTTCATAGCGGAGTTTTTCCAGCAAACCCTCGGTTCTGGCGTCACCTTGAATGGCTCCAACGAAAATGGAGGGCGCCATGATGGTGAGATCGACCGCACCGGCTTGCATCAACCGGGCCACGGATAGTGCATCAACGTCTTGAACAATTCGTCCCTGACCGGTTAGCTCCTGCAGCAGGCTCTGGTACGCCGGGCCAAAATCAAAACCACGCACCACGGCCACTTTGAGGTCGCGCCGATCCAGCAACTCGCGGGCGCTACGGATCGCCGGGCGGTCCGACGCCAGAGATATCAACGTTGCGCGGCTAAAAATCAGGGGAACGAACACCCCGTGCACATCTCGGCTGGGCGATTTGGATGCAGGAATCAGCATATCGGCCTGGCCCGCCTCGAACAAAACGTCCAAACGCGCCCGTGGAACGACCGTAAACTGGAAACTACACCCCTCCTTCGCCCCGGCGCTTCGCAACACGTCCGGGTACACACCGCTCACCGTCTTGTCACTTGCGACAAAAACGCTCAAACCAATCGGCGCAATGGGCACATTGACCCCCCGTGAGCATTCCGCCAGCGCATAGGCTGGTGAACCGATGAGCAAACTCCATGCTGCGAATTTGAATAGGGACTGCGTCAAACGTGTTGTCATACCGATTACTGTGCAAAGGATCGATCAGAAAAAATAATATTTTTTTCGTTTGCAGCATCGTACCAGCAACACCATTTAAGTGCCAAATAGGCCTCAAACACCCGTGGAATGTGCGCAGGCAGCTACTCTTCTAATAGCAAACACATGGCACATTTACGTTGCCGATTCTATGAAGGCGGCAACCGTCTCCAGCTGCTCCGGTACATTGAGCGCCGGGGCGTGTCCGCAGCCCGCCACCTCCACCACCTGCAGCAAACCGGCCGAGCCAGGACCGCGGCGCGCCATCTCGGCGGTGGTGTCCGGCAGCACCAGGTCCGACTCGGCTCCGCGCAGGCACAACACCGGTAGGGCGAGTGCATCGTAATGGTCCCAAATCAGGTAGTCATCGGGGTGGCAGATGAATTGGCGCACCATGGCGGGGTCGTAGTGCGGGGTGACACGGCCATCCGGCAGGCGACGGGTGGACGTTTCCGTCAGGCGCCGCCACTGGGCATCACTGAGCCAGCCGTAGGGTTTGTAGACCTGCCGGAAAAAGGTCTCCAGCTCCAGCACGGTGTCAAACGCCGGTGGACTGCCCGCATAGGCCTTGATGCGATCAATGGCGGCCTGCGCCAGCTGCGGCGCGTTGTCGTTCAGGGTCAGGCTTTGAATCCGTTGCCGCATGCCGGGCTGAAACAGGCCCGAGGCACACACGGTTCCAATAGCGCCGCCCATGGATGTGCCCACCCAATGCGCACGTTCAATGCCCAGCTGGTCGAACAGTTCCGTCGCAATGCGGGCGTAAAAAGACAGGCAATACTCCTGGTCCGGCAAGCGGCTCCATTGGCTCAAGCCCCGCCCAATGGTGTCCGGGCAAATCACCCGGTAGCCCCGCGCACTCAGGTGCCCGGCCAGCTCGTCCATATCGCGCCCGGTACGGGCCAAGCCGTGCCAGGCCACCACGGTGGGCGCATTGCCGACGCCCCATTCGGTGTAGTAGATTTCGTACCCGGCACAGCTCAGGTAGTGGGAGGAAAACGGCAAGGCGTGGCTCATGACTTGGCTCCTGCTGCGCTGGCCCGCAGCCGCCCCACCACCCCGGTGGGAAAGTAATAAACGGACAGCACAAACAGAACGCCCAGCCACAGCAGCCAGCGGTCTGGCGACAACAGGGACGCCAGCCAGGGCAAGGCGGCAGCCGCCTCGCTGCCCCAACGCAGCAGGTCCTGCAGATAACTCTGCGCCACCAAAAACAGCGCCGCACCAATGGCTGAGCCGTAGATCGTGCCCATGCCGCCAATCACCACAATCAGCAACACGTCCATCATGATCTCGAAAGACAGCGAGGTGTCCGGCCCGTTGTAACGCAGCCAGAGCGCCAACATGGCCCCGGCCATACAGGCAAACAGCGCCGACAAAATACTGGAAGTGGTTCGGTACACCACCACGCGGTAGCCAATGGCTTCGGCTCGGAATTCGTTCTCGCGAATGGCCTGCAGCACCCGCCCGAACGGCGAGTTGACGATGCGCAGCAGGGCCAACAACAACACCAGCGCCAGGGCAAACAGCAAGTAGTAACAAAGCAGACGCCCGTCCAGCATCACACCCAGAAACGGCTCGTCCATGAACTCAAAACTGGGCGACAAAATTTCCGGCACTTTGAAGCTCAGGCCGTCTTCGCCACCGGTAATGTCCGACAGTTGGGACGCCAGCGTCAAGAATGCCGAAGCCACTGCCAGCGTGATCATGGCGAAAAAGATCGCCCGCACCCGCAGAGAGAACAGCCCCACCAGCAAGGCCAGCACAAACGACAGCGCCAGAGAGGCAAACACCCCCACCGCCAGCGCCTCCCAAGTTGGCCCCAGGCGGGTGGTCGCCACCGCAATGCCGTAGGCGCCAATGCCGAAAAACATGGTGTGGGCAAAACTGACGATGCCGGTGTAGCCCAGTAACAAGTCAAAACTGGCCACCAGCACCACAAACACCAACACCTTGGCCGCCACGTTGAGCGCCTTCACACCGGGAAAAATGAACGGCGCACCGGCCAGCGCAATCAACAGCAGCACCAGCAGAACCGCCAGCACGCGGCTACGGGGAAAGTCGTTAGAGAGAATTCGTGTGAGCATGTGTGTGCCCTCCTTAGCGGTTCGCCACCGGGTAGACACCCTGCGGGCGCCACAAAAGAATGGCGACCATCAGCGCGATGTTGGAAAACAGCGCCACTTTCGGGACCAGAAAGCCGGTGTAGTTGGCCATCAGCCCCACCAGCAGCGCGCCAATCAGAGCGCCCCCAGTCGAGCCCAGGCCGCCAATGATGATCACAATGAAGATCAGCACATTGACCTGTGCGCCCATTTGCGGCGTCACGTTTTGCTGGTACAGGCCCCACATCACGCCGCCCAGCCCG
>CAJASG010000364.1 GCA_903944555.1 uncultured beta proteobacterium | reverse complement strand
GTCAACGACGGAGAATTCGGTGTGGAGGCGCAGGTGAACAAACATAGCTTGTATTGTAGGTTTGACCGCCATGAAACGCCCCACCGTACAGGCCATTCAGTTTGCTACCAAAAAGATAGCTGCTTGCGCAAATCCCGTAAGGGCTAGAGGCCGATTTGGCACCTATTTTCAAGAGGTGCCGCGGGCTCCCCTAAAATTGGGACGTGAACACCATCCTTAATATCTCCACCTACAAATTTATTCCCCTGCCCGACGCCGCGGAGCTTCGGGAGGTTCTGCTGGCCCGCGCGCTGGCGCTGGAGCTTAAAGGCACTATTTTGCTGGCCGAAGAAGGGATAAACCTGTTTTTGGCCGGGCCAAGCGATGCCGTGCGTGGGTTTATTGCCCAACTGCACACGGACGCCCGCTTTGCCGACATTGCCCCCAAGGAAAGCTGGTCAGAGCAGCCACCGTTCAAAAAGATGCTGGTCAAGGTCAAAGGTGAGATCATCCGCATGGACCACCCCACCATTCGCCCCGCCGCAGGGCGCGCACCGGCCGCAACCCCGGCCACGGTCCGGCGCTGGCTGGAAGCAGGCGTGGACGATGACGGCCGCCCCGTAGTCACGTTGGACACCCGCAACACGTATGAAGTCGACGAGGGCACCTTTGACGGGGCCATTGACTGGCGTCTGAATAAGTTCACCGAGTTTCCCCAGGCCCTGTTGGACCACAAGGCCGAGCTACAGGATAAAACTGTGGTGAGCTTTTGCACCGGTGGCATCCGTTGCGAAAAGGCCGCCATTTTGATGCGCGAAATCGGGCTGGAACATGTCTACCAATTGGAGGGGGGCATCCTCAAGTACTTTGAAGAAACCGACGGTGCGCACTACACCGGAGGCTGTTTTGTGTTTGACGAGCGTCGCGCGGTAGATACACACCTGAGCACGGTGCTCAACGAATAGTGTCAGAATTGCCCGATTAGCCAACCCTAAAGCCATCGGAGCGACGAAATGAACTACAGCATGGTTTTTCTGGTGGTCGACGACATGGAGGGCATGCGGCGCATATTGACCAATAGCCTCAACCAGATTGGGGTCAAGACCATTCTGACCGCAGTCAATGGCGCAGATGCTTGGCGCATTCTTCAAACCCAATCGGTGGATGTCGTTATTTCGGACTGGAATATGCCGGTGATGACCGGGCTCGATCTGCTCAAGAAAATCCGGGAAACCCCCCAATACGCCAACCTGCCTGTGCTCATGATGACTGCCGAGACCGAACGGCACCAGGTGCAAATCGCCATTGAGGCCGGTGTCTCAGGCTACATGGTCAAACCCTTCAACGTGGGAGCCCTTGAGTCGAAGATCAAAAAGGTGATCGAACAGCCCCGACCCCAAGCCCTGAGCAGCCGCGTGGCGCCGCCTATTTTGAAACGACGCAGTGAAAAAAGCCTGACTCCCGAAGGTCCGGTGGTTGACACCGCCAACAAACCATCCTTGCTGGTGGTGGACGATGTTCCGGACAACCTGGATGTGATGGTGGAGCTCTTGAGTGACGAGTACCAGGTCAAGGTGGCCAGCAGTGGCGAGCGGGCACTGAAAATTCTGGCACAGGGGAAAATTCCGGACCTTATTTTGCTGGACGTGATGATGCCGGAGATGGACGGCTTTGAGGTTTGCCGCCAGATCAAGGCCAACCCCATCACGGCCGATATTCCTGTGATCTTCTTGACTGCCATGAGTGAGGCCACCGATGTCACCAGGGGTTTTGCGGTCGGTGCGGTGGACTTTGTGACCAAACCCGCCGACCCGCCCATTCTGAAGGCGCGCATCGACACCCATTTAAAGCTCCGACGCTCCTTTGCCGAGCTCAAGCGCAACCGTATTGCACTGATCGAAAAAAATGCCGTCCTGGAAGATAACTTGCGCCTGCGCGAAGAGGTGGACCGCATTTCCCAACACGACCTGAAGAACCCGGTAGCCGGCATCATCAGTTTCTCGGCCAGCCTGATGGATGACCCGAAACTGGCCAACGAGCACAAGGAAATCATCAAGTACATAGAGCAGTCCGCCTACAGCGTTCTGAACATGGTCCATCTGTCGCTGGACCTGTACAAAATGGAACAAGGCAGCTATGAGTTCAACCCCAACCCGGTTGACCTGGTGCCACTGTTGCAGCGCATCGTCAAAGAAATGTCGTCTGAGATGCGTTCGCGCGAGCTCAGTGTGACTTTATCGCTCCAGGGTGAGCCTGCAAGTGCCAGCAGCGCGATGTCGGTGCTGGGTGACGACCTGCTGAGCTATTCCATGTTCAACAACCTTTTGAAAAACGCCATGGAAGCTGCCCGCCCCAACACGGTGATTCAGATTGATCTGACCCCCATCGAAGACCAGGTTGCTATTCAAATCACCAATGATGGCTCGGTGCCCGAGGACATTCGCAGCGCGTTTTTTGAGAAATTCACCACCTCCGGCAAACAAGGTGGCACGGGTTTGGGCACATTCTCTGCCCACCTTATCGCCAAAACCCAGCAAGGCGATATTGCGATGTCTACATCTGACGAACTGCAAACCACCACCGTTACCGTCCATCTGCCGTACGCTTTGTACGCAGAGATAGCCAAATAGCCAATTTAGGAAAGTCCTTGAGATGAACATACCGATTGGCGAACTCGACACCCTGGCGCGCATCCTCTCAGTGGTGGCGGGGTTGGCAGCACTGGGCTGGGTTTTCATGAGTTTTCAATTGAATGCGTCGCGCACCGCAGCCCTGTATTTCTGCGCAGCCAATGCCATGGTGGTGCTGGGTGATGTGGCGGGCCATTTCCGCGACTCAAGCATGAGTCTGCTGGACTATTACCAGACATTCAACCTGTCCCACATCACCATTTTGGCCAGCGTATTTCTTTTCAGTAGTGGTATGCAGGAGCTCAATGGCGCGCGCTGCAAAGCGAAGCGAGATGCCACGGTGACCGTACTGGTTTTGGGTGTGGTGCTTGTGTTTGGCATGACCCTGGGCATGCAGAACCCGGGCATAAGCAGCGTAATGTTCGTCTCCGGATGCATTGCGATTTTTTCATTTCTGCGCAGCTACCAACTTTTGCGCAAGCACTGGAGTCGCAAGATGACGCTTGCGCTGCTGTGGCCCTTCGCCTTGATGGGCATCTCGTTCGTATTGCGTTTTGTAGAAGATGTGGTGTCGCTGGGAACACCTATCGATCCCATGACCGACTCCCTGCGATTCAAGCACCTGGTCGGCAGCATGTGGGCCCAATTACTGCTATTTTTGTTGGTGAATGCTTCGTTGGCGGGCCAAACACTGAACTCTCTTTTTAAGAAACTTCAGGACCAGGCTGATCGACTTCAGCACATTCTGGATACCGCCCCGGTGGGGGTGGCTGTGACCACGGACGGCTTCATTCGATTCGCCAATCCCAAGGTAACCGAGTTGCTGAACATGAAGACGGGCGACGCCGCCACGCAAGCGCTGGTGAACCCGCAAACGCGGGAAACAATCATTGCCGAGCTCAAGGCGCATGGATCGGTCACAAATATGGAAGTTCAGATGTACTGCCCGCGCGGTACGGTGCGCGACTTATTGGTGACCTATTTGCCGACGGACTACGAAGGTAAGCCCGGCATTTTGGGCTGGATGATCGACATCACGGAACGAAAAAGAAATGAGAAGAAAATTCTCTTCAATCGAACCGTGGTCGAGAACTCTGAGCCCATGTTCTGGGCTGACCCTTTAACCCAGACTGTGGTCTATGCCAACCGGGCCGGTCTGGCGCTCATGGAGGTGACGGCAGAAGGCATTGTGGGCGTCAAAATACCCGCGCCGTTTTTGCTGGGTCTTTCTCAAGGCACCTCGGAGTCCGTGGTCGAGAAGCTGCGCGCCGCCGGGCGCCCCATGCGCTTTGAAACGCAGTTCACGCGAAGCAATGGGGTGGCGTTTGACATTGATGTGTCGTGCTACGTGGCCGAAGACGAGGAGCGCACCCTGCTCATCGCCTCCATGCGGGATATCACAGCGCAAAAGCGCATTGAGCGCGCCATTCGACAGGCCAATGATGAGCAGGCCGCTATTTTCGACTCAGCGACCCTGGGCATCGCCTTCATCAAGGATTGGAGCATCGTGCGGGCTAACCACCGTCTGGACGAATTGTTTGGCTGGCCGCTGGGCACCCTGATAGGTCAATCCCCGAGGGTTTGGTATGCATCCGAAATGGCACTCACCGCAGGGCCCTATGAGGACATCCTGCGCGGCGAGATTCACTACAGCACTCAGGAAATGTGTCGCAAGGATGGCAGCCGCTTCTGGTGCCGCGTCAGCGGCAGTGCCATAGATGCCAATGACCTGTCCCGCGGCACGGTCTGGATGTTTGACGATGTAACGGCCGAACGCAAAGCGTCGGAGCTTATGCGTGAAGCCCGCGACCTTGCCGAGGACGCAACCCGCATGAAGTCCGATTTCCTGGCCAATATGAGCCACGAAATCCGCACCCCCATGAACGCCATCATCGGCATGTCGTTCCTGGCATTGCAAACCGACCTCAGCCCCAAACAGCGCAACTACATCGAAAAAGTCGATTCGGCATCCCGCAACCTGCTGGGCATCATCAATGACATCCTCGATTTCTCAAAAATAGAAGCTGGCAAGATGCGCTTCGAGGTGGCTGAATTCCACCTCGAAGACGTGATGGAAAACCTGGCGGACCTGTGCGTCATCAAGGCGCAGGACAAAGGGCTTGAGCTGCTGTTTGACGTAGGGGCCGAGGTACCCACCGCACTAGTGGGGGACTCATTGCGACTGGGTCAGGTGTTAATCAATTTGGTTGGCAATGCCATCAAATTCACCGACCATGGGGAAATAACCGTCGGCATTCACGCCGTGGACTTTGATGCGACAACGGGCCAAAACGAGATCACTTTGCGTTTCGACATCAGTGACACCGGCGTGGGCTTGACTGACGAGCAACGCAGTAAATTATTCAGCGCCTTTTCACAGGCCGATGCGTCTACCACCCGCAAATACGGGGGCACCGGCTTGGGGCTGACCATCAGCAAACGACTGGTTGAATTGATGGACGGAGAGATCGGTGTGCAGAGCCAAGTCGGAGTGGGAAGCACATTCACGTTCACAGGCAAATTTGCATTGCAAGCAGAGCAACGCATGCGCACCAAGCTGGATGAGGACGTTACCGGATTGCGCGTATTGGTGGTCGATGACAATGCCCGTGCCCGCGAAATCATGCTGGCCATTTTGACTTCCCAAAAGTTCGATGCCACGGCAGTACAAAGCGGCGTCGAAGCAATTGCAGCATTGGAGCAAGCTCAGGCGGCGCAGCGGCCCTTTGGTTTGGTACTGATGGACTGGATGATGCCTGGCATGGACGGGCTGGCGACCATCCAGCGCATTCGCACCGATCCCCTGCTGAGCGGCGTTCCCGCCTTTGTGATGGTGACGGCCCATAGCCGGGACGAACTATTGGAACAGGCCGATGGCACCAAAATTGACGGCCTTTTACTCAAGCCAGTCGGCCCCTCCGCTCTGTTGGACAGCATTCTTTGTGCGCTGGGCAAGGAGGTCGTCACGCAGGGGCGCAAGCAGCAGCGCCAGGAAGCCAGCCATGAAGCCGAGCAAAGCGTGCGTGGCGCCTATTTATTACTGGTAGAAGACAACCTGGTAAATCAGGAGCTGGCGCTGGAAATTTTGCAGGGCGCGGGCGTTCGGGTTGACGTCGCCAACAACGGGGCGGAGGCGGTGGGCAAAATCGGTCGCAACCAGTACGATGGGGTGTTGATGGATTGCCAGATGCCGGTGATGGATGGATTTGAGGCAACCCGCCAGATCCGTGCCGACGGCCGGTTCAATGACCTTCCGATTCTGGCCATGACCGCCAATGCCATGAGCGGCGACAAAGAGTTGTGCCTGGCGGCCGGTATGAACGACCATATTGGCAAGCCCATCGATGTCAATCAACTCTTCGTCAGCCTGGCGCGCTGGGTCAAGCCCAGCGACCCCTTGGGCAACACGGCTCTGCTCGGTGGCGCATCAGAGCCCGTTAACAAGACCGAGCTACCCAACATTGCCTGCCTCGATTTGACCCAGGCCATGCGGCGCATGGGAGGCAATGCCAAGCTCATGCGCAAGCTGATTGGCCGGTTTGCCGAAACCCAGTCCGACGCCATGGACCGAGTTCGCTCAGCCATCGCCCTTGGTGACACGGACACCGCAACGCGCGAGGCACACACCGTCAAAGGCTTGGCGGGCAACATCGGTGCTACACAACTGCTGGCGCGTGCGGGTGCCGTCGAAAGCGCCCTGCGCCACGGCCCTGCGGATGACTTGCCCGATGCCCTGCTGGCCATGGGGCAGGCGCTGACCCTGGTGCTCGAACAAATAGCGGCAGCCATGGGCACCCCTGGTGATGCGCCCCCCTCACCCGTGGTAAACCTTGTCGTTGACAGGGAGGCATTGGCTGCCGACCTGCAGAATTTGGCTGCATTGCTTGCCGACGATGACTCACGCGCGGCGAAAGTGGCAGACAGCATTACAGAGCAGCTGCGCAGCGTCGGCCAGGGCGCGGCTGCCATGCAGCTTCAAAAACGCATTTCAAGGTACGAATTTGAAGAAGCGCTTGAAACGCTCCTTGATACCGCCAAGCTTCTCGACATTGCGCTCGAACCAAAGGAAAGCACATGAACGCAACCCGCCACAGCCCCAAAAGGCAAACAATTTTGATTGTTGATGACACGCCCGAGAACATCGACCTGCTGACCGAAGTGCTGGACCCGTATTACCAGACCAAGGTGGCCCTCAACGGCGAGAAAGCCCTGAAGATCATGGCTGGCGAAGCAAAGCCCGATCTGATCTTGCTCGACATCATGATGCCTGGCATCAGTGGCTACGATGTTTGCCAACGCCTGAAACGCAACTCCGACACGCACGGCATCCCCATCATTTTCGTCACTGCCATGAACGAGATGGAGGACGAAAAAAAGGGCTTGGAGCTGGGCGCGGTGGACTACATCACCAAGCCCATCAGCCCTGCCATTGTGCTGGCCCGTGTGCGCACGCACTTGGCGCTATACGACCAAACCCGTGAGCTGGAACGGCTGGTGGCACTGCGCACGGCAGAGCTGGAAACCACCCGCCACCAGATCATTCGCCGACTGGGCCGCGCCGCTGAATTCAAGGACAACGAAACCGGCAACCACGTCATCCGCATGAGCCACTATGCGCGTTTGACGGCCCAGGCCTGGGGAATGGGCAGCGCACTGGTAGACATCCTCTTCCACGCGGCACCCATGCACGATGTGGGAAAAATCGGCATCCCCGACAACATCCTGCTCAAACCGGGCAAGCTTGATGAAGTCGAATGGGAAGTCATGCGCCAGCACCCTGCCATGGGGGCAAGAATCATCGGCGAGCACAAAGACGAATTGCTACAAGCCGCGCATTCGGTGGCCATGACGCACCACGAAAAGTGGGACGGCAGCGGCTATCCCCATGGGCTCAAGGGCGAAGAAATCCCAATCTTTGGCCGGATTGTGGCCATTGCCGATGTGTTTGATGCACTCACCTCCGCCCGCCCCTATAAAAAGGCGTGGACTGTGGAGGCAGCACTGCAAATGATCGAGGACGGCGCAGGCAAGCACTTCGACCCCGGTTTGATCCAACCCTTCAAGGCCGCATTGCCTGACATGCTGCAAATCATGGCGCAGTACGCCGAAGAGAATGGCGCGCTGCCCGATTTGGATTTCACCAAGCCGGGGGCAATTTAAGGCGCTGGTTTGGAGAAAACATTGCGTATCGCGTTGGTGGCTGCGTTCAACCTGCTTTCTTTGGCAGGGGTGCGCGGCGTCACCGGCACCCGCATGTCGTCCAGATAGTCCTGATGGATGTCGACGGTGCTCGTCACACCCAACGCGCTATAGCGCTTGACCAGCCATTCGCGGGCATGGGTCCGCCCCAGGTCACGTAATTCATGGATCAGGCTTGCGCTGGTCGAGGTCTTGGTCGACGCCGCGTACGCCTCCAACGCATCCCCGCCGTCAATGCGGTGCATCAACACGTCTTTGTAGTGTGCGGGGTCGAGCTTGCCCTCGGCCAGCAAGCGCTTCACAAAATCAATGGCGCGCATCTCGGCAATCAGTCCGGCATTGAACGTGACCTCGTTAATACGGTCGGCAATCTCAGCACTGGTGGTGGGCAACTTGTCGCGCTGAATCGGGTTGATCTGCACCAACACAATATCGCGCCCAGTGCAGTTGTAAATCAGCGGGTGGATGGCGGGGTTGCCCGAATAGCCGCCGTCCCAGTAGTGGTCACCCTCAATCTCCACCGCCTTGAAGGCCATGGGCAGACAGGCCGAAGCCATGACGGCGTCGGCGGTTAGGCGCTTGCCGGAAAACACCTCGGCCTTGCCGGTGGAGACCCTTGTGGCCACCACAAACACCTTGAGAGTCTCCAAACGGGCCAAGCCGTCAAAGTCAATCTGTCCCTCCAAAAAATTGCGCAAGGGGTTGATGTCAAAGGGATTGCTCTGGTAGGGCGACATCGTGCTGGACCACAGCGTGGTCATGGCATTGGCCCAGAGGCTACTGGGTGAGTTGTCGGACTCCCGCCGACCAAAGACCGCCTCAAACGGCGCCCGCTGCGCCTCGGACAGCGCGCCCATTTGCACAATACCGTTCCAAAAACTGGCCAGTGCTTCGCGCGCAGCCTCACGCGGGTCAGCACGTAGCTTGTCGTTGGCTTGGGCAAACCCATGCGCCAATGCAACCGCGTTCATGGCCCCGGCACTGGTACCGCTGATGCCTTCCAGGGCAATGCGGCCGTCTTCCAGCAGCGCATCCAAAACGCCCCAGGTGAAGGCGCCATGCGAGCCACCGCCCTGCAGGGCAAGATTGACACGCGGTGCGCCACCTTGATTGGAAGAATGGTGGAGAGGAATTTTCGGCGTTGAGGTCATGCACTGAGGTTACCAAGTATTAGCCAACTGCATAGTCAACGACCAATAAGACGCCCTTAAGACAATCTCCCTAACATTCCAAGTGGCTAAACACGGTGCTACTCCAACACTGTGCCAATGGCTATACCTCAAAGGATTGAACTCTATGAAATGCCCCGTCTGCCCGGACTCAAACCTCCTGATGACCGAACGTCAGGGCGTTGAAATTGACTACTGTCCGCAGTGCCGGGGCGTTTGGCTTGATCGGGGTGAACTCGATAAATTGATTGAACGAACCACCACTGGCGTAGCTGCGATTCCAGCACCTCAGCCCAACTACCCCCAAAATGGATATCCGAGCAAACAGGAACATCACTCGTCGCACCATGGCGGTTATGGACAGGAACACCATCGAAAGAAATCGTGGCTTAGTGAAATCTTTGATTAATCACTCTGAAGCCTCCGATTCAAAGTGCCCCGGAAAGTCAGACCGAACCCCACAGCAGCAAGTGCATAAGCTGCTCTTAAGGCACTACTTGCATACTTGATTCATCGCACCATACAGCGACCAACGGCGCGACTAATTTCGAACCAAATGGAGGTTTTCAAAATGACAAACACCGTACTCGAAGAATCCTACCAGCCCTACATAGCCCCCACGCCAGCGGCGGTAAACAAGGAGATCGTCTTGTTGCCATGGAGTTCGCCTTTTACGTGGCTGAGACTGGGGTGGCGCGACCTCACGGCACACCCGCTCACCCGCTCACCCGCTCACCAGTCTTTTTTATGGCTCGCCTTTTTGGAGCATGGCACTTGTACTGGACGCAGTGTTTCAGTTCGAACCTGAATACGCCATGATGGCAGTCTCAGCCTGCCTGCTGCTCGGGCCCTTTGTGGCGATGGGGCTCTACGACTCAAG
>CAJASG010000363.1 GCA_903944555.1 uncultured beta proteobacterium | reverse complement strand
CCAGCCAGCCGGGGCGAACCAGCACTTTACCTTCGGTTTTAAAGCAGTAGCTACTGGCAGCGCGCTTTACTGTGCTGATGCGGGTGGTGACCAGGTATTCGGCACGTGGGTAGAACACCGCCATGAAGCGGCGCACCACCAGGTCGTAGATCTTTTGTTCGGCTTCCGACAGGCCGCTGGGTGCCTGCAGCGTGGGAATGATGGCAAAGTGATCACTCACCTTGGCGTTGTCAAAAATGCGCTTGCTGGGCTTGACGTAGCCGCCCTTGATGGCGGTGGCGGCAAAGGGTGCCAGGTGGCGCATGCCACTGTCGGCCAGCATGGCAAAGGTGTCTTTGACCACCGGCACATAGTCTTCGGGCAGGGCGCGCGAGTCGGTCCGTGGGTAGGTCAGGGCCTTGTGGCGCTCGTACAGGCTTTGTGCAATTTGCAGCGTTGTTTTGGCGGAATAGCCAAACTTGCCGTTGGCCTCGCGTTGCAGGCTGGTCAAGTCAAACAGCAAGGGGCTGGACTGGGTGGTGGGCTTGCTTTCTTCGGTCACACTGGCGCTTTGGCCGCGCACGGCGTCGGCAATGGCCTGGGCTTCGCGCTGGGTCCAGACGCGGTCGGCCTTCAACTCGGCATCGACCTCGTCGGTGTTGCCGGCGGCGGCATTGGCAGCGGCTTTTTTCCACTTGGGGTCAAACCACTTGGCCGGGTACTCTCCGGCCTGCGCGCCAAAGGTGGCGTGGATTTCCCAGTAATTGCGGCTGACGAATTTGCGGATTTGCTCTTCACGCTCCACCACCACCGACAGTGTGGGGGTTTGCACCCGGCCCACCGTGGTCAGGAAAAAACCACCGTCGCGCGAGTTGAAGGCGGTCATGGCGCGGGTGCCGTTGATGCCGACCAGCCAATCGGCCTCGGAGCGGCAGCGGGCGGCGTCGGCCAGCGGTTGCATCTGGGCGTTAGAGCGCAGGGCGCCAAAGCCGTCACGAATGGCCTGCGGTGTCATCGACTGCAACCACAGGCGGCTGACCGGTTTGCCCAGCGGCTTGGCGCCACCCGCGTACTGCTCGATCAGGCGAAAAATCAGCTCCCCTTCGCGGCCCGCATCGCAGGCGTTGACGATTTTGTCAACGTCCTTGCGCTTGGCCAGCTTGACCACCGCGTTCAGGCGGGTTTTGGTCTTATCGACCGGTTTCAGGTCAAAGTACGGCGGGATGACGGGCAGGTGGGCAAAGCTCCACTTGCCGCGTTTGACGTCAAATTCTTCGGGCGCCTGGATCTCCACCAGGTGACCTACGGCGCTGGAGACGACGTAGGTGTCGCTCTCGAAATATTCGTCGTGTTTCTCGAATTTTCCCGCGGTGGGCGTGAGCGCCCGCACGATGTCCTGGGCGACCGATGGCTTTTCTGCAATGACCAATGTTTTCATCTGACTACAATCCAATCTCTCGCACGCGCACAGGCGCGCACTCGCACACGCAGGCGCACACATGTGCGCCCATACGATTCACCATACCAAATTTTCGAGCCGTGTCCAAAAAACCTGTGATTTCTTCCAATCGCCGCATTCAAACCCGTCGCTCCGGCGTGCATGGCAAAGGCGTTTTCGCTGTGCAGGACATCGCCGAGGGTGAAACCATCATTGAGTACATCGGCGAGGTCATCAGCTGGGACGAAGCCCAGGACCGTCATCCGCACGACCCCAAAGATCCCAACCACACGTTTTACTTCTCGTTAGAGAACAGCAACGTGATTGACGCGCTGCATGGTGGCAATTCATCCCGCTGGATCAACCACTCCTGCGATGGCAACTGCGAGGCCGACGAGGTGGAGGGCCGGGTCTACATCAAGGCGCTGCGCAATATCCACGCCGGTGAAGAACTCAACTACGACTACGGGCTGATGCTGGAGGAGCGCTACACCGCCAAGCTGAAGGCCGAGTACCCCTGCTGGTGCGGTGCCAAGACTTGCCGCGGCACCCTGCTGGCGCCCAAACAGCGCGCGCGCTGAAGCTGGTCATGGCGTCCCCCATCCAATGGCAGGCCGAGGCACTCTGGGAGGCCGTGCAGCCTTTGCTGGACGGCTTCACGGTCGAGGTCTTGCCCGAGATTGACTCCACCAACACCGAGCTGATGCGCCGTGCGCGCGCCGGTCAACTGGAGCCGGTGCTGCTGGTGGCTGAATGGCAAACCGCGGGGCGGGGTCGCTTGGGACGGGAATGGAGCAGCGGGGATGTGCCCGTGAATCCGGCGGGGCTGGGCCAGAGCGCTGCAGCCCTGCCGTCCTTGATGTTTTCGCTGGGCCTGCCCTTGTCACCGGTGGACTGGTCGGGCCTGTCGCTGGCGGTGGGCTTGTCCGTGGTGCAGAGCCTGCATGCCGATTTGCAGCTGAAGTGGCCCAACGATGTCTGGTACCAGGGGCGCAAACTGGCCGGTATTTTGATTGAGACCGCCAGCGTGGGTGCCGTGCGCTACGCCGTGGTCGGT
>CAJASG010000362.1 GCA_903944555.1 uncultured beta proteobacterium | reverse complement strand
TTGTCTTGCACTTTAGGCATGCGAGACATACCACCCACCAAAATAATGTCGTCGATGTCAGACACGCTGACGCCAGCGTCTTTGATGGCCATGCGGCAAGGTGCCATGGTGCGCTCGATCAACTCGTCGACCAGGCTTTCCAACTTGGCGCGGCTGAGCTTGATGTTTAGGTGTTTAGGGCCTGTGGCATCGGCTGTGATGTAAGGCAAGTTGATGTCGGTGCCAGCAGAGCTGGACAATTCGATCTTGGCTTTTTCAGCGGCTTCTTTCAAGCGCTGCAAGGCCAACACGTCTTTCGACAAATCAACGCCGCTTTCTTTCTTGAACTCGGTGATGATGAAGTCGATGATGCGTTGGTCGAAGTCTTCGCCACCCAAGAAGGTGTCGCCGTTGGTGGACAACACTTCGAATTGCTTTTCGCCATCGACGTCGGCAATTTCAATGATGGACACGTCAAACGTACCACCACCCAAGTCGTACACCGCAATCTTGCGATCGCCTTTTTCGTTTTTGTCCAAGCCAAAAGCCAAGGCTGCTGCGGTTGGCTCGTTGATGATGCGCTTGACATCCAGACCGGCAATGCGGCCAGCGTCTTTGGTTGCCTGGCGCTGTGCATCGTTGAAGTAGGCGGGCACCGTGATCACGGCGTCTGTCACCTCTTCACCCAGATAGTCCTCGGCCGTCTTCTTCATCTTGCGAAGAATGTCGGCGCTCACCTGCTGGGGGGCCATGCGGTTACCGCGAACCTCAACCCATGCATCACCATTGTCGGCTGCTGCAATTTTGTAAGGCATGAGATCGATGTCCTTTTGGACTTCTTTCTCAGAGAACTTACGACCGATCAAACGCTTCACCGCGTAAAGTGTATTTCTTGGGTTGGTCACCGACTGGCGCTTGGCAGAAGCTCCGACCAGCACCTCGCCATCCTCTTGGTAGGCAATGATGGAGGGGGTCGTGCGTGCGCCTTCCGCATTTTCGATAACCTTGGGCGTGTTGCCTTCCATGATGGCCACGCAGCTGTTGGTTGTGCCGAGGTCAATGCCGATGATTCTTCCCATGATTTACTCCTGATTTTCAAAAATTTAGATGTGGATAAGCTGTGGGCTGCGCATTCGATTTCAAGTGGCCTTTTTATAACCGGGCCAAAACCTGACACTTACTGAGTGCAACCCATGTGTGGTAGCTACTTGGGCGCCGAAACCGTCACCAGTGCAGGGCGAAGGACGCGGTCAGAGATGGAATAGCCTTTTTGCAGCACGCTTACGACAGTGTTGGCCTCCAGTTCGGAGGGTACGACGCTGATAGCCTGGTGCTGATGCGGGTCGAACTTGGCGCCCGCTGCTGGGTTAATGCCTATGACCTTATTGCGCTCCAGCGCCGCGATGAGTTGGCGTAAAGTGGCTTGCGCACCCTCGCGAATTTGGTCTGCGGTCGCGTCTTTGATGATCAAGCCAGCTTCCAAGCTGTCGGCGACCGGCAGTAGACTTTCGGCAAAACTCTCGACTGCAAATTTTCGGGCTTTGGAGATCTCTTCTTCCGCACGCCGCCGAGCATTGTCAGCCTCGGCCTTGGCACGCAGATACTGGTCGGCCAATTCGCTGCTTTTCGCTTGCAAAGTGGCGAGCTCGGCTTGTACAAGAGCCAATGGGCTTTCCTCATGCGAGGACTGTGCTGCGACCATGTCTTCAGTACTCTGAAAGCTGGTGCCAGTGGCGGAGTGGTTGGGTGTGTTTTGGTTGTCAGACATGCGAGTACGTCAAATTTCAATTGCTATCGTCGTGAGATTAGGGCGAGACACCGCAATTCAAGAACGTGCGCAGAGTTTTCCTGCGCGAACGGGCCGATGGTCGCAAATATTAGTCTGAGGTGCCCAGCAACTCCACGTCGAACTTCAAAGTCGCGTTGGGTGGAATGACACCACCCGCTCCGCGCACGCCATATCCCAGTGCCGCTGGAATAATCAGGGTGCGGCAGCCGCCGACCTTCATGCCTGCGACGCCTTCATCCCAGCCCCGAATGACCATGCCTGCACCCAAGGAGAATACAAATGGATCATTGCGGTCTTTACTGGAGTCGAACTTGGCGCCTTGCGTGTCGTTGTTGTAGAGCCAGCCGGTGTAATGGACCGTGACGCTATGCCCTTTTGCCGCTACGGCACCTGTGCCTTCCACTGTGTCTTCGTACTGCAAACCGGTCGTTGTTGTGTTCATCTTCAATCCTAGTGCTATAAAAATAGTAGCTGGTAGCGCTGCTCAAAATGCGCAAAACCAGAAAACCCTAAATTATGCCGCACATAAAAAAAGACAGGCCATGCTGTCTTCTTCTGTATGTTGGCCATAAAGGCCGCCCAATGCGACTTACTTGATTTTTTTGGCTTGACTGCTGGCCCATTTGCCCGCGAACGCCTGCATATCACCCAGCCGTTTGAGTAAATCACCACCCATCGATGTCACTGCATAGCCTTCGTTTCCATGGGTCAGCAGACCCGCTTCACGTAGCTCTTTTATACGGGTATTGAGCGTATTGGGTGTGATGCCACCGACGCTGTCCTGCAGCAGGCGGAATGTCTGCCCACGGCCATCACGCAATGCCCACAATACACGCATGGCATATCGGGATTCCAATAGACCTAGCAACTGGCCAATGGCGACCGATTCTTTCAAGCTCATTTACTACCTCTCCTCGATACTATTTTTACCGGACTGTCAGACAGCCCGTCAGGCTGCAAACAGCGCCCCTTGGGGTTATGTTGATCAGACGAAACTATATCGCAGTTTTTGGCTTGCTACAAGTTTCATAGCTGTTTTAGCGGCGCTAACGCCCAGTTTGTCGCAGAAATGCGATCTGGCTTACAAAGTCTGCATGGTCTTTGTTGGTTTTTGTGGGCCCTGTGCCTTGCTTGGGATGAGTCGTGTCGCTTGGGGTACGATAGCATCAGCCTATTTGCGTGGCGCATTGGAGAAATTTATGGTGTTTAATTTCGATCAAGTTCATAACTACTTTGAGCGTCTCGTCTTTGAAGATGTGGCTCGTAAGTCTGAAGCGTACCCTGATTTCACGATGGACATGCTTGGCGATGTGGCATGCGTGGCCTTGAATAGATTGCCTGCAAGGTACGTACGCCATGACGTGGACATGATGTTTTACCTGACTGAGCAAGAGCGCCACGCCATTGAGTTGTCGATGGATGAGGCCTTGCAGTTCGCCTTCGGCTTTGTGCAGGAGCGCGCGGTTAAAACCGCTCGCTAGTACGTTCGCTAGAGCGTTGCGCGTACCTTTGCCAGCAACTCGGGCGTAACGTCTGGCAGAACACCAAACCATGCTTCAAAGGCGGGTCGGGCTTGGTTAAGCAGCATGCCGAGACCGTTGACTGTTGTGTTGCCTCTTGCCTTGGCCGCTGATAGCAGGGGCGTTTCCAGCGGTACATAAATCACATCGGAAACCAATGCTTGGACGGGCAATCGCTCCAGGTTCAGGTCCAGGGCTGGTTGGCCGTGCATGCCTTGGTTGGTGGTATTGACCAGCAGTGCGATGTCTGCCAAGGCCTCGTGTCGATCTTCCCATGCGATGGCCTGCACTGGCGCACCAAATTCCTGAGCCATGTCGTTCGCCTTGGACCCACTGCGGTTGGTTAGGCGAATGTCGTTGGCGCCACGTTCAATCAGACTCACAATGATCGCTCGCGCTGCGCCGCCGGCACCTACGACTGTGACGGGTCCCGCATCGGCGCGCCATTGGGGTTGTACATCGAGAAGGCTCTGGATGTATCCGAAACCATCCGTGTTGCGACCGGTGAGTGAGCCGTCGGCCTCGACCACAATGGTGTTCACGGCGCCAATACGCTGGGCGAGCGGTTCGATTTTGTCGACCATCGCTATCGCCATTACTTTGTGAGGGATGGTGAGATTACAACCGCTAAAGCCGAGCGTCGGCAGTGCGCGCAGCGCCTGTTCCAACTTAGTCGGATGCACCGGCAGCAGCACATAGGCGCCCCGTAGTCCATGGTGTGCGATCCAGTGGTTGTGAATGGCGGGAGACCTGGAATGATCGACGGGCCATCCCATGACCCCGGCCAATGTGTACTTGTGTGGAGATGACATCCAAGAACCGAAGAAAATTATTGCTATCAAAAAAATAGCGCCTCGCGCACGTAGCACGTGGGCTAAGGCGCTATTTGATTAAAATTTACAGTGTGTCGGTGAAGCTGCGCAGCTTGTCCGAACGGCTGGGGTGCTTGAGCTTGCGCAGCGCCTTGGCTTCGATCTGGCGAATGCGCTCGCGTGTCACGTCAAACTGCTTGCCCACTTCTTCCAGCGTGTGGTCGCTGGTCATCTCGATACCAAAGCGCATGCGCAGCACCTTGGCTTCGCGTGGTGTCAGGCTGTCCAAAATGTCCTTGACCACATCGCGCAGGCCCGCCTGCATAGCGGCTTCCATTGGCGCAGTGTTTGCGCCATCTTCGATGAAGTCGCCCAGGTGGCTGTCGTCATCGTCGCCGATGGGCGTTTCCATGGAAATGGGCTCTTTGGCGATCTTCA
>CAJASG010000361.1 GCA_903944555.1 uncultured beta proteobacterium | reverse complement strand
GACGGCGAACCAATAAACGGCAGCACCAGCAACGCCAGCGCGGGCACCAGCAGCAGTGGCTTCCAGTCGAAATTCAAGGCTTTCATGCCGTGTCTCCCATGCGTCGCTCCGCTATTGTTTTCATAGCTGCTTGCGCATATATATAAAGGGCTAGAGGCCTATTTGGCTTAGAAATCTCCGCAATTTTCATATCGCCAACCCCAGCAGCGACTGCTGCAATGCTTCGTCTTCGGCCAGCGCCTGCATGGAGCCGGCGTGCACCACCCGTCCATCGTCCATCACTGCCACCTGGTCACCCAGGCGTTTGGCGAAATTGATGTTTTGTTCCACCAGCAAAATGGTGGTGCCGGTGGCCTTGAGCTGCGCAAAGGCGTCGATCATGTTGTTGATGATGGCCGGGGCCAGGCCCTTGCTGGGCTCGTCGACGATCAGCAGTTCGCGCGGCTCCACAATGGCACGCGCCACCGCCAGCATCTGCTTTTGCCCACCCGACAGCTTGCCGGCGGGGTGGTTCCAGAACTTCTCCACCGCCGGAAACAGCGAAAAAATCCACTGCAAACGCGCCTCGTCCATCTGACCGGCGTGTTTGGCTTTGCGGGCGGCCAGCAGCATGTTTTCCTTGACGGTGAGGTCGGAAAAAATGCCCATGTTTTCGGGCACGTAGGCAATGTTCAGCCCGGCGATCTGCGGCGTGTTCAGGGCGGTAATGTCTTGCCCGCCAAACGTCAGCCGCCCTTGCGAGGCCTGCCACAGGCCCATGATGGTGCGCAAGGTGGTGGTCTTGCCCGCGCCATTGCGCCCCAGCAGCATAGTGAGTTGCCCCTTGGGCACCATAAGGTCCACGCCATGCAGGATGTGGTACGCACCGATGTGGGTGTGCACCCCTTCCAGCTTCAACAAAATATCGCTCATGCAGCCTCCTCTGCCGTCACCGGTACGGACGCTGGCGCTACACCCAGATACGCTTCTTGCACCACAGGCGAGGCAATCACCGTGGCCGGATCGCCATCGGCCACCAGCGTGCCGTTGTGCAGCACGATGATGCGGTCGGCCAGCTCGCGCACCACATCCATCTTGTGTTCGACCAAAAGAATGGTTTTGGTCTTGTCGTTTTTCAGTGCGCGGATCAGGTTGAGAATGACTGGCGCTTCGTCGTGGCTCATGCCTGCCGTGGGCTCGTCAAACATATACACCAGCGGGTCCAGCGCCATCAGCAGTGCCACTTCCAGCTTGCGCTGGTCGCCATGCGGCAGGCTGGCCACCAAGGTGTGCTTCTTGTCGTTCATGGCCACCGCGTCCAGTACCTCTTCGGCCAACTGGGTCAGGGCCTTGTGGTCACTCCAGATGCTCCACAGGTTCAGCCCGCGCAGATGCGCACCCGGGCGCGCCGCCTGCACCGCCAGGCGCACGTTTTCCAGCACCGACAGATTGGGGAACAGGTTGGTCAACTGAAACGCCCGCCCCAGCCCGGCACGGGTGCGGCTGGACGGGCTCTGGCCGGTGAGGCTGTTGCCGTTAAGCAGCACATCCCCCGCCGTGGCCTTGATCGGGCCCGAAATCAGGTTGAAAAACGTGGTCTTGCCCGCCCCATTGGGGCCGACGATAGCGGTCAAAG
>CAJASG010000360.1 GCA_903944555.1 uncultured beta proteobacterium | reverse complement strand
TGATGGCAAAACCCTGCACGTCTTCCTGCAACGCCGCCGTGACCACTTCATCCACACTGCGGTTGTGTCCCAGGTGAATCACCTCGGCGCCCATGCCCTGCAGGATGCGGCGCATGATGTTGATGGCCGCGTCGTGCCCGTCAAACAGACTGGCAGCAGTCACGAAGCGCACCTTGTTCGTGGGCTTGTAGTTGGCCAGGGCTTTGAATTCAGCAGACAGGTCGGTCATGGTGTGCGCTCCGTGTAAGCGGAGGTTTTAGATTGACGTTTACGTAAACGTCAACTGTAAACGATTTTCCCAAGCTTGCACGAGACACCCGCTCCTTTTGTAGCGCACGGGAAAAGTCCACAATATCCATTAAAGTCGCACCCAATAGCGCAAACAACCTGTTGCCCCCCTCACCTGCGAGCCAGCCATGTCACCGATACAGCTTTTTGACCCCGCATCCAGCACCTACACCTATGTGCTGTTTGACGAAGCCAGCCGCGAGGCCGTAATCATTGACCCGGTCGACGAGCAACTGGTGCGCGACCTAGGCGTGTTGCGCCAGTACGGACTCAATTTGATCTGGGCGGTAGAAACCCACGCCCACGCCGACCACATTACCAGTGCCGGGCAGTTGGCCGAGCACACCGGAGCCAAAACAGCGGCGCCCGTGGGCTGTGGCATCACCACCGCTGCCGTGCAATTGGCCGACGGCGACACCTTGTCTTTTGGCGCCGAGCAACTCAAGGCGCTCGCCACACCCGGCCACACCAGCGGCAGCATGAGTTTTATCTGGCGGGACCACGTCTTCACTGGCGACACCCTGCTGATCAACGGCTGTGGCCGGACCGACTTTCAGTCCGGCAGCGCGGAGGCGATGTACCACAGCCTCACCCAAGTCCTGTTCAAGCTGCCCGACAGCACCACCGTATGGCCGGGTCACGACTACCACGGCAAAACCCACTCCACAATTGCAACCGAGAAGTCCGGCAACGCGCGGGTGGCAGGCAAGACCCTGCAAGAGTTCACCACCATCATGGAGACCTTGCATCTGCCCAAGCCCAAACGCATTGACGAGGCGGTGCCCGCCAACCTGACATCCGGTGTGCGGCATGACGCGGGCGGCCTCAGTGCGACCGAAATCCAGTTGGCCTCGGGCTATGCGGGCGACGTCTCGGCGCAACTCGCGCACGCGTGGTGGCAGTCCGGGGACGCCGTGCTGGTCGACGTGCGCACCGATGCCGAGCGTGAATGGGTTGGCTTTGTCCCTGGCGCCGTGGCGGTGGCCTGGAAACAATGGCCCGGTATGGCCATGAACCCAAACTTCGATGATGCCGTCCGCGCTGCGGTGCCTGCGGGCAAGAAGGCCGTTTTTCTGTGCCGTAGCGGAGTGCGATCAATCGCCGCGGCCAAACGGGCTACAGAGCTCGGAGTGGAGTCGTACAACATTCTGGAAGGGTTTGAGGGCGACCCGGATGCCCACGCCCACCGGGGCTTCAAGGGTGGCTGGCGCATGCGCGGCCTGCCTTGGCGGCAAGGCTAAGACCATGACCTTTCTCGCATTGGACATTGGCAACACCCGCCTTAAATGGGCCTTGTATTCAGCACCACACGCGGGCGCCATGCTGCTGGCCGAGGGTGCCGAGTTTTTGGAAAACATCGACAAGCTGGCCGAGGGTGCGTGGTCAGGATTGCCAACCCCCGACCACATCCTGGGATGCGTGGTGGCCGGTGATGCCGTCAAGCGTCGTGTACAGGAACAAATGGAATTGTGGGATGTCACCCCCCAGTGGGTGGTTTCCAGTGAGAGCGAGGCCGGCCTGCGCAACGGTTACGACCACCCGACCCGACTGGGGGCCGACCGCTGGGTCGCCATGATTGGCGGCTACCACCGCATGCTGGCGCAAGGCGACCCGCGCCCGATGGTGGTGGTGATGGTGGGCACCGCAGTCACAGTGGAGGCGGTAGACGCCCATGGCAAGTTTTTGGGCGGTCTGATATTGCCGGGCCACGGCATCATGCTCAGGGCCTTGGAGTCGGGAACAGCAGGTTTACATGTACCAACAGGCGAGGTTCGCGAGTTCCCCACCAACACCAGCGATGCATTGACCAGTGGCGGCACCTACGCCATTGCCGGCGCAGTGCAGTGCATGGTGCAGCACCTGCGCGCCCACTGCGGAGTGGAACCCAAATGCATCATGACCGGCGGCGCTGGCTGGAAGATGGCCCCCAGCATGTCGGTTCCCTTTGAGCTGGTGGACAACCTGATTTTTGACGGGCTACTTCAAATGGCGCAGCGGCGGTTTACCGCCCTTGCACCCGTCTCTATGGCGCAAACGAGCTAAATACCCAGCAATTGCGAAAAGTCGGTGTCTGCCGATCGCCTGGATTCATTGGCCATCACAGCGCTGACCTCAAACCCGTGGTCCACCACCGTCAAATCCGTCTCCTTGGAGAGTGGGCCAGCCAGAATGGCACGGTCAACCATGCGAATGAGTTCGGAGCGGGCGGCATCCGTGGACTCGCCATGCAAATCAAACGTGACGTTCACGGTCAGCCGCACTGTCGCCAAATCTGGGACCCGTTGGCGCTGCGGGGGGCGACTGCTACCGCTGTCTTGAAGCAAGGTGCCATCGGGCGCCACGAACAGAATGCGAGCGGGCACTTTGGGTGACAAAACGTGCGACACCCCTTCGGCATTCACCACCAACATGGTGCCATTGCCGAAGTCGCGGGCCCAGGCGGTCTTGCCGTCCTTGAAGCCCCGAATCACAAACCCGTATTCCCGTGGCGAAACAAAGTAACGCCCCGACACGTCGACCGAAGGGTTATCCACCTCCACTTCGTCGTGCACAAAGGCGTAACAGACTGCCCCCGACTGGGTTTGCCGTTTTAAGGCATGGGGCAAGCCGGCAGGCTTTTCGCGTGAGTTCAACTCACTCCAATCCGTCATGGCGACCCCCGGTTGCATTCAAAATGTTCATCATATTAAGTTCCGGTGTTGGGGGCAAGCCAAGCCTCCGCAAGCCGCACCCAATAGGTGGCGCCCAGCGGAATCAGGTCGTCGTTAAAGTCATAACTGGGGTTGTGCAACATACAGGGCCCCGCGCCATGGCCCATCTCCCGGTGGGCACCATCACCGTTGGCAATAAAGCAATAGCAACCCGGCTTGGCCATCAACATATAGGAGAAATCCTCGGCCCCCATGGTGGGCTCCTGCGTTTGCACCTGGTCTGGGCCAACAATGGACGCCATCACTTGGCGCGCGAATTCGGTCTCTTTGGCCGAGTTGATCGTGGGCGGGTAATTGCGTGCGAATTCAAATTCACACTCCATTCCGAAGGCGGAACAAGTGTGGCTGGCCATCTCGCGCATACGTTGCTCGATCATGTCGAGCACTTCGATGGAGAAGGTGCGCACCGTTCCCTGCAACTCGCAGCTGTCCGGAATGACGTTGGTCGCCTCCCCGGCATGGACCATGGTGACGGAAATCACCCCCGCATCAATCGGTTTTTTGTTGCGGCTGATGATGGTCTGAAACGCCTGCACCAGCTGGCAGGCCACGGGCACGGGGTCCAGGGCATTGTGGGGCAAGGCCGCGTGGCCGCCTTTGCCACGAATGGTGATCTTGAACTCATTGCTGGAGGCCATTACCGGACCGGCACTTGCAGCGAATGTCCCCACCGCCGAGCCCGGCCAGTTGTGCATACCAAACACGGCTTCCACTGGAAACTTGTCAAACAGCCCATCCTTGATCATTTCCCGTGCGCCGCCACCGCCCTCTTCGGCGGGTTGAAAAATCAGATACACCGTGCCGTCAAAATTGCGATGGGTGGCGAGGTGTTGCGCCGCCGCCAACAGCATGGCGGTATGGCCGTCGTGCCCACAGGCGTGCATTTTTCCGGGATGCTGGCTGGCGTGGTCAAAGGTATTGAATTCCTGCATGGGCAGGGCATCCATATCGGCCCGCAGGGCAATGGCACGGTCCGATTGTCCCGCCTTGACGATGCCCACGATGCCGGTGGTGCCCAAGCCCCTGTGAATGGGGATACCCCACTCGGTCAGTTGCCGGGCGACGACGTCGGCCGTACGGACCTCCTGAAAACAAAGCTCAGGGTGCGCGTGAATATCCCGTCGGATAGCCGCAATGCGGGATGCGCCGGAAACAAGGGTGTCAATCAGGTTCATGCGCCATTATTGCGCGAGTGGCATTAACATTCATAGAATGCGCGAACCAAATGCCCCAAGTACTCACGACGACACCCACCAAGTAACCGGAGCCTGCCCACACGATTGTCCGGATACCTGCTCAATGCTGACCACCGTGCAAAACGGAATAGCCATCAAGGTTCAGGGCAACCCAGCACACCCCCACACCAATGGAGCCTTGTGCACAAAGGTGTCCCGTTACCCAGAGCGCACCTACCACCCGGAGCGGATCCTGCGTCCCCTGCGACGGGTCGGCCCCAAGGGCTTGGGCCAGTTTGAGTCCGTGAGCTGGGACGTCGCACTGCAGGATATTGCGACCCGCCTCGCGGCCATCTGCGCCCGTGGACCCAACGAATCCCAAGCCATCCTGCCTTATAGCTATGCAGGAACGATGGGCTTGGTGCAGGGCGAAAGCATCGCCGCGCGATTTTTCAACCAGCTTGGGGCATCGCGGCTGGAGCGCACGATTTGCGCCGCAGCCGGGGGCGAGGGCTTGGTTCACACGCTGGGCGGCAAGGTGGGCATGCGCGTTGAGTTCTTTGCCGAGTCGCACCTCATTCTGATTTGGGGCAGCAACTAGATTGCCAGCAACCTGCATTTTTGGCGCCACGTGCAAACGG
>CAJASG010000359.1 GCA_903944555.1 uncultured beta proteobacterium | reverse complement strand
GGCGCTGTTGTTTTGTTCGGGCGCAATCACCTCCACCTCGGCCACATCTTTGAGCGCCTCGTACAGCGCCACAATGCCGGGCGCCAGGTAACCATCGTCGTTGGAAATTAGGATTTTCATAATCGGTCAGAGTTGCTGGCGATTGTAGGGGCGGGGTCAAGGCCTGGTCGCGCGAGAGACATTTTTCGCCAACGTGCGGCTCTATCATTCACCCACATTTTTTGGAGACTCCCCATGCATGCCTGGCTTTGTGAAAACCCCACCGGCGTTGACGCCCTGAACTGGAAAGAATTGCCCACGCCCACGCCCAAAGCCGGCGAAGTGCTGCTGGAAATCAAGGCCGCCAGCCTGAACTTCCCCGACATCCTGATTGTGCAAAACAAGTACCACATGAAGCCACCGCTGCCGTTTGTGCCGGGCTCGGAATACGCGGGCGTAGTGCAAGCCGTGGGCGAAGGCGTAACCCACCTGAAGGTGGGCCAGCACGTCGCCTGCTTGAGCGGCACCGGCGGCTTTGGCACACACACGATTGCACCAGCGGCGCTGTGCATGCCACTGCCCGCCAATTTCCCTTTTGTGGACGCGGCCGCCTTCATCATGATCTACGCCACCTCGCACCACGCGCTGGTCGACCGCGCCCAACTGAAAGCGGGCGAAACAGTGCTGGTGCTGGGCGCTGCGGGCGGCGTAGGCACCTCGGCCATCCAAATAGCCAAGGCCATGGGCGCACGTGTGATCGCTGCTGCGTCGACCCAAGAAAAGTGTGACTTGTGCAAATCGATAGGTGCCGACGCCACCATCAACTACAGCACTGAAAACCTGCGGGAAGCCGTCAAGGCCCTGACCGACGGCAAAGGCCCCGACGTCATTTATGACCCGGTCGGTGGCGATTTTGCCGAGCCAGCCTTCCGCTCCATTGCGTGGCGCGGCCGCTACTTGGTGGTGGGCTTTGCCTCCGGCCCCATTCCCGCCCTGCCCTTTAACCTAGCATTGCTCAAAGGGGCCTCTATTGTGGGTGTGTTCTGGGGTGACTTCGCCAAGCGCGAGCCCAAAGCCAACGCTGCCATGATGATGGAGCTGGCCCAGTGGTACGGCCAGGGCAAGATCAAACCCATCATCGACCGCACCATGCCCATGGCCGATCTGAAAGCCGCTTACGCCCACATGGGTTCACGCGGCGTCATGGGCAAGCTGGTGATGGTGAACTAAGCGCATCAACTGGGGCGAAGTGCATCCAGCTTTCGGGCACTGAGACGGCCCCTATTTGACGCAAAAACATTCACATTGAAAAAACCCCGCACACAGGCGGGGTTTGAAAATAACCAAAAGGGCAACCACGGCAGCGATAGACATCGCCGGGGCAAACCGACCGCGCAAAAGCGGTAGAAGGCCCTAGCCCTGGCGTCGCTAATTAGCGTGCCTTTTTGGCTTTGGAAGCTGGCGCAACGGATGCCACGGCTGCGGCACCCTTTTCCATTGCGGATTCGAGCGTGCTCTCGGCGGTTGTAGCAGCAGCTTTCAGTTGCTTCGCGACAGAGGCAAAGCCTTCTGGTGCTGGATGTGCTTTCTCGACCGCATCAACAGTGCTGTGGAACTGGCTGAAGCTCAAAGAAGTTGCATCTTTCAGGTTGTTTGCAAACATGGCCATGCCAGCTTCAGCGGAAGCCTTGATGATTTCAAAAGCGGCCTGTGGGTCTTTGATTGCTTTGATGGATTCAACGGTATCGGTCAATGCGGCTTGTGCTTCCTTGGCCTGGTTTTGCGCCATATCTGCCCATGCTTTCAGATTGTCTTGTGCTGGCTTGATTGCATCTTGCATCGCAGCAGTATTGAGATTTGGCGCAGCGTCCGACATGGATTTTGCGATGGCTTCGAAGGGAGTGTTCTTGAACATTTGGTGGCCTTTATTAAAAATTGTTGCAGTGCAGCAATTATTAACCAAACGCCAAGCTTGCGCCTATTCCACTGTAAATTTGACCGCGATTAGTGGACCGCGCCTATATCAACCCCAAGAGGCGCAACGCCGCCCGTGCTGCCGCCAAGCCAGACCCGAATCAAGGCTCATTGTTTGGAGGTGCTGCCCATGCTTAAAGAATTAGGCCGCGCCAGTGATGCGCTCTACTCGATACATCCCGACCTAGACCGTGATGGATGGGTGAAGGCTGGCATGGGCTTCAATGCTGCCGGTGGTGACTTCGACACCTTCGATAGCTGGAGCGCCCAAGCTGGAAACTACAACGCTGCCGACTGCCGCGACACATGGCGTTCATTCAAGCCGGGCCGTGGTGTGGGCGCTGGTTCGCTGTTTGGAATGGCGCGTGATAACGGGTGGACTGATGGCAACACCGACCCAAGACCCGCACCAGAACGAACTACACGCCCCGTAGAGCTACCGCGCAAGCCTGCCCCCGGCATGGGTGCTGCTGACGTCTGGAACCGCTGCGAAGCTGTCACCAACCAACACGCCTACATTGTCGCCAAGGGTGCCGCTGGGGTGCCACTGGACGCCCTGCGCGTGGTTCCTATGGGTGACAGTCTGCAAATTGCTGGGCAAGCTGTAGCGGGGTTCCTGATGGTTCCAGCCTATGCGCCAGACGGTGAATTGCAAAGCGCCCAATTCATACCGCCGCCCGGTACTGGAAAGAAAGTAAACCTACCCGGTGCGAGCATGGCCGGGGCTACCTTCACCGTTGGGCCGAATGATGGCCCTGCCCATTTGTGTGAGGGTATCGGGGCTGCGTGGGCTGTTTGGCAGGCAACAGGACACCGTGCCGTTGTTTGTTTTGGCTGGGGCAATATGCGCCGTGTGGCGGAGACCATCTACGACAACCATGCGAACCATTGGCATCGTCGGCCTGACGAGACGGAGCGCCAGTTTAAGGAAAGAGCTAGGTCTGAGACTCCGCGCAGTGAAAACCAAGTGGCTTTGCTGTTTGGAGAGATAACCCATATGGGCTGATGCGGAGTCTGAGGCGCTTTGGGAGCTCAGGCGCAAAGGAAAGTGAACAAGATCCGCCTAGTGCGGGTTTTCTGCTTTAGGGGCGGGTGATTTTGCCGAGGTTGCAACAGATTGCCGAGGGCGCGTTGATAGCCCAAGCCTTGGGCTCGACCAGTGCAGACTTTTCATGTAAATTCGCGCCAGAGTTACAAAACCGTCCACCGTCGAGGTGAAAAGGTTAAAACGGAGGAATATAAGTTATGGCTATACCCAAACGCGCAATTGCTACACTGCTCTTGGCACTTTTTGGCTTTGTTCAAGACGCCATATCGCGCGAACTTTTTGAAGGAAGCAAAGTACCGACATTCTCAAGAGGTCAGTCTATTTATGCAGATGACCAAATTGGCGGCTATCAAATTTATGGCGGAACCAATGCTTGGTCTTTTGAAGATGCCAAAGTGGATTATTCTGGTGGGGGTGCAAGCAGCATCCCCCTAGGTTACTTGCGGATGACTTTTTGGGAGGATGGTGAAATTGCCGCGATACAGACCGTTCTCGCAAACCTCGCTGCGAACAGTGGAGCCTATTGGTCTGGCTCCCCATGCGACGGTGAAAGTATTGCAAAACGGAATAGGTCACGCGGTCGCTATGACGATTGCATGACTATTAAGGTTGAATCTTTTCCAGTAGGTTCAAAGCAAGAAACCTTCCTTGTCGTAAATACTGTCCAGTCTCAGTCGGGGGGGCGTTACTACATCGGAACGGTCGGCGTGAACGTTGCTTACCTCGGATTTCCAGGAAGCACAGCGCTGCAGTGGAACAAGTTCGCCGTCCAATCAGATTCTGCAAAAAAATCAGGTCTCGCAAAGCTCACGAGTTGGGCTGAAAGGTATCAGGATGCGGCTGCAGCCCAAATGGATTACCGTCGACCGGCTGATACATTTTCTTCAGTGCCCAAATTGCGAGAGTTGAAGGTATTGAAAACAGCCCCCGTCACTGTCCAAAAACCGGCAACTTCTGCCAACAAGGGAGTCGTATACGTATTCTGCGAGAGCACCAAGTCAATGGTTGTTGAGGGTGGAAGCGATTGCCCATCTCAGCCGACGCCTGTGGCTGATTCGTCCGTAAAGACCGTAGAGAAGCGCCTGCAAGAATTGAAAGACTTGCTTGACAAGGGGCTAATCGATAACGACGCTTATCAGCATAAGCGTGACGAGATTTTAAAATCTTTGTAAGTGGTAGTCCTTTATGCGATTGATTGAGGGCTACACGGCGTTCACTTTTTATCGTCATGTTTGAGTCTCGAAAGTCCAACACCAAGCGATTAATCCAGCTACGTGCAATAGTCGCTACTGCGGTTTTTCAGTTCTACGATGGAAATGCCCAAACTGTTGTGACGAGTGATGTTGCTTCTAATTTTGAGGCATACGAAGCAAGAGCACAGACAGCGATTCAACAGATATGCGCTTCACCACCCTGAGCGTGGCTCGAAACGAGATTACACCCAGCATTCAAACGCTGGTTTTTTTTTTCGTCTGATGTTTGGGTGGTGTCCTGAAATTCAGGCCACCCTCAATTTGAGGGGTAGATGCGCTCAGTTTTCAGCACATCTATTTATTCACTGGAAATGCACTGATGGTGGTATTTGCTGGCGCTGGATTGGTACGAAACTTTGTACCACAGTCTGTAAACAGTCTGTAAAACGCCATAAAACCCCACAAACAAAAAAGCCCACTATCAATTAAGTAGCAGGCTTTCTATGTGCCGTAAGGCTTTATATGGGGTGGCTGATGGGGGAATACCCCAAGCGGTCAAAAAAGTTAGGAAACAAGCGGTTATGGGGGTTTCAAGAGGTTATCGTGCACCCACATCATGCACCCACATAGGGGGCAACTTGGTGTAGAGTACTGTGGGTGCACTGATGCACCACCCCACAGTAAACCCTATGGGTGAACCAAAGGAAAGACCCCAGAAAATGGCTACAACCAGAGGCAACCCAGACCAGTATCTACAAAAGGTAGGTGGCACTTATTACGCACGGGTCCGAGTTCCAAGAACGCTGGAGAAGTACGTTGGACAGACACACCTCCGTAGGTCTCTGGAGACTGGGGATAGGTCTGAAGCCAATAGGCGCAAGCATGCTGTTGTGGGCAAACTCAAGGCCGAATTGGAGAAGCTGAGGAAGGCCCCTGATAGCTCCAAGGAGAGGGGCATAACCTTTGCAGATGCCAAGGAGTGGCGAGAGTCTTTAAGCGCCCTAGAGGCTGCTGGAGACACTTACAACCACACCGAGCTATCCATGGCTGCTACAGACAAGGCTGAGGAGATTGAAAGGCTCTACGGGTTCGATAAGGCCAAGAGGTGGTACAGGGCTGCCACCAGCACCAATGAAACCCTGTCAGAGC
>CAJASG010000358.1 GCA_903944555.1 uncultured beta proteobacterium | reverse complement strand
CGCCACGTGTGTGTCAAACGCGGTCACCCCGGAGGCATCCATCGTTAGCCGCAGCACCCAGCCCACGCGCTGGTTTGCGTTGTCGGTTTCCTTCATCACGAAGTTGCCCACGCTGTAGATGATGGGCTTGCCCCGATAGTGCTCAATGTCTTGTGTGACATGCGGATGCCCACCAATGACGGCGTCGGCCCCCGCGTCAATCATGGTGCGTGCCAACTGGCGCTGGCGCGCGTTGGCGGTCAGCTCGTTTTCCCAACCCCAATGCATCACCGGAATGACGATATCGGCCCGGTACACCGTGCGGGCTTTGTGGATGTCGGCCACCACCTGCTCGTCTTCACTCCAGGCACTGCCCGGCGCATCGTAGTCGGCCTCGAAGCTGCGCGGCATGAACTCGTTGTAGCCCAGCAGCGCAATGCGCAGCCCCTTACGCTCCACGATCAGGGGCGTGTGCGCTTCCGATAAGTTGTTGCCACCGCCAAACTGATCGAGCTGGTTTTGTTTCAGTAGCGCCAGCATTTCTGAAAACGCCTCGCGGCCAAAGTCACCAGAATGGTTGTTGGCCAGGCCCACAGCGTCAAAGTGGCGCTTCAGCACCGGCAGCGCGCTTGGGTGCGCCCGAAATGTAAAGTTCTTGTCGCCAGCCGAGCCGGTGGTCGCCACCACGCACTCCAGGTTGCCAATGCGGATGTCGGCACTGGCAAACAGCGGCGCAAAATCGGCGAATGGGTCGCCGCCACTGTTGATCAGCTTGCCTGCGTCGTCGTCGAGAACGATGTCACCCGCAAATACCAAGCTGACCGGTGCCGACGGCCCCGTTGCGTAAACCCCGGCACACCCGACGAGCAATATGGCACACAGTCCGTGGCGCAATAAGGTCTCCACGGCCAACCCCATGCGCGCGCTCATGGTGCCACTCCTTGCAGGGTGCAGCGGTAGATCAGCTCGCGCTCCACCGGACCGGCATACAGGTGCTGTTCTCCGGTGAGGATGTAGGGCGTTGTCGAGGCCTGAAACGGCGGCAGGTATCTGGCCTCTTGGATCAGGATCGGTTGCTTGCGGGTGTCCAGATAGGCATAGAGCAGGATGCGGTCCACGTGCGCTGCGTCGCCAACCATAACCGCTTTGAACCAGAAGCGCCCGCCAATATCCACCGAGGGCACGGGATAAGGATCGGCCACCGGCCGGGCTTCGACTACATGGGTCGTGCCGGCGTAGCTGACCTCGCAGCGCAACAGGGGGGCGGCCGATGCGCTCAGGCTCAGCGTGACAGCGGCCACGCCCAAGGAGAGTCCGATCAGCGGGCGAAGTGTCAAGATGCGGGCGTTCATGCATCCATTTTGCCTTGCTCCAGTTTTTCTGGCGGCACCGATCCCATGCAGGGCATCCATAACGCATTGAAATTGTGCGCTAGCGGATCCCGCGAACGTAGCGATGCCCACTCGCCTCGTCGGTTACTGGGTTCGGTTGGGGCGCGGCTGGCGTTTGCTTTGTGCCTTGCGAGGTGCCCGCAGTGCCCAGCAGTCGGCTGATCGTCGGGCGCGTTGGGACTACCTCTGTCATGGCGGACTCCAGTTTGTCCGCCCACTCGCCCAGGTCCAGGTGGCCGTCGCTGTGGGCGCTGGCGCGGGCGAAGCGCACGATTTCGGCCGCGTAATCCGGGTTGCTGGCCATCCATTCGGTATCGGTAACACGGCCTGTTTTGCGTCGCAGCAATACATGCAGGTGGGCGGCAATGGCAATTTTTTCGCTGTTGAGCATGGTGCAATTCCTTCAGGTTCCCATGTGTTCGCGGTGCTGCGAAATGTCCAGGCCTTCCAGCTCGGATTGGGGGTCCACCCGCAGGCCCACGAGCAGCTTGGTGATCCACAGCAATAACAAACTCATCACGCCGCTGTACAGCACCACCGCAGCCACACCCAACAACTGAACCCCAATGTCCCCGGTCACGCCGGACACCGATTTGCTGGCCAGCAGCCCAGTCATCAGGGAGCCCACGATGCCGCCAATGCCGTGCACGCCAAACACGTCCAGCGAGTCGTCGGCGTTGAGCATACGTTTGAGTCCGGTGGCGCCCCAGTAGCAGGCCAGTCCGGCGACGGCACCAATCAGCAGTGCGGAGCGTGGCGTCACATAGCCGGCCGCCGGTGTGATGGCCACCAAGCCTGCCACCAGCCCGGAGCACAAGCCCAGCAGCGACGGGCGGCCCCGTAGCAACCATTCACCCAACATCCAGGCCATGGCACCAGCCGCCGCTGCAATGTGTGTCACCGCCATCGCCAGCCCTGCGCGGCCGTCGGCGGCCACCGCTGATCCGGCATTGAATCCAAACCAGCCCACCCACAGCAGGCCGGCGCCGACCATGGTCAATCCCAGGTTGAAAGGCTCAAACGGTTCGCGCCCGTAACCCTTGCGCGGCCCCAGCACATAGGCGCAGACCAAACCGGCCACACCGGCGTTGATGTGCACCACTGCGCCTCCGGCAAAGTCCAGCACCCCCAGGGTCACCAGCCAGCCGCCCGGCTCCCACACCCAGTGGGCCACCGGGGCGTAGACCACCACCGACCACAGGCCGATGAAACACAACATGGCCGAGAATTTCATGCGCTCCACCAGCGCACCGACGATCAGGGCCGCGGTGATGATGGCAAACGTGAGCTGGAACATGGCGTACACCGACTCGGGCACATTGGGCGCGACATGGCTCACCGCCACCTTGCCCGCTTCCTTGAGGTAGCTGAGTCCATTGAACCCCATGCGGTCGCCTTCGCCGATCCAGCCGTTGCCGGGCGTGAAGGCGATGGAGTAGCCGACGGCAAACCACAACAAACTGACCAGTGCGGCCACCGCCACCACACTGGCCATGGTGTTGAGTACGCTCTTTTTGCGGACCATGCCGCCGTAAAACAGGGCAATGCCTGGCAGGGTCATCAACAGCACCAAAGCGGTCGAGGTCATCATCCAGGCGGTGTCTGCCGGATTCAGGCTGTCTTGTGCCACCAGGCCGGGCCGGGTCAATGGTGGCAGCGGTGCAGGGGGTGCCGATGTGGGCGGTGCCTGTAGTGTGGTGTCAGGTGCCGCAAGGGCTGGGTTTTCCGGCTCCGTGGGTGCTTGTGCCCACGCCGCGGCGCTTGAGAGCAAGGCCGCCGCCAGCAGCCATTTGAGTCCAATACAGTGCATTGTGTTTCCCGTTATTGATACAACGGGAAGCACTACGCATTTGCCGTGCCAGTGTTGCACGCCGGGCCGTTATGCCGCGGCGGCGTATCCGTTCAGGCGTAGGTCACCCAGTCGGCGTGCTCAGTACTCTCCAAGTGGGGCAGCGTGTTGAACGTCACCAGGTTGTGGTGCTTGGGGGTGTAGACAAACTCGGTCACCGAGCTGTTGCGGATGCGCAGGTTCAGGCCGATGGTGGTTTCTGGCGTGGTGCCCAGGATATGCCCCAAGGCGGTGGAGATGGGCCCGCCGCTGCTGACGATCAGCACATTGCCGGTGTGGTGCTGGCGCACATGGTCCAGTGCGCTGGTCACGCCCTTCACAAATTCGGGGTAGGTGGGCATGCCCTTGGGGCTGACCACGCCATTCATCCACTGCGTGAGTCCGTCGCGCAGCAGGCGGAAGTGGTGCTTGGCCCCGTCCAGCGTGTCGGGCCGTTCCATCGGGTGGGGGTTGATTGTGGCTATGAGCGCATCGCCGTCGAATTCATTGAGTCCGGGCCATGCGATGGGCTCCAACGTCAGTGCAGCCCCCTTTTTGATGCCCTCCCAGGTTTGCACATGGCGGCGCAGGGTGCCGCAGAGCACGGCGTCGAATTGCACGCCTTTTTGGCGGAAATGCTCGCCCAGTCGCACACTTTGTCGGTGTCCGAGTTCGCTCAAATTGTCGTAATCAGCCGCTCCAAACGAAGCCTGCCCGTGTCGTACCAGATATAGATTTCCCATAGGGGGAATTTATGCCAAGGTAGGCACTGACCTTTGTCATGCGAGCGACACAGGCACGGTGTTCTGTAGCACTTTTGCAAACACCGCACTGTCGACATTGCCGCCGCACAGGGTGGTGCCCACGACTTGGCCCTGGAGCCGGTGGCGCTCTTGCATGGCCGCGGCGAAACTGGCGGCCCCGGCACCTTCGGCCACGTTGTGGGTGTCGGTGTACAGGTCGCGCATGGCTTGTGCCACTTCGGCGTCGGTCACTTGCACGATGTGGTCAAGGTGGGGGATCAGCACATTCAGGGCGGCTTGGTCGGCGACGCGGCAGGCCATGCCGTCGGCTAGCACCGTGGTCACTGGCGCTTCCACCACGCGGCCCGCCGCCAGCGAGTCGGCATAGGTGGTGGCGTGGGCGCTCACCACACCCACAATTCTGGCCTTGTGGCCCAGTGCCAATTTGGCTGCAATGGCCGCGCTGGCCCCCGAGCCCTGGCCGATCGGCACGTAGACCACGTCCAGTTGCGGCACCGCTTTGAAGAACTCCCACCAGTAGGTGGCGACGCCGGCCAGCAAATCGGGGTGGAAGCTGGGCACCATGTGGGCTCCGGTCTGCACCGCCAATGCGATGGCGTGTTCGCGGCTTTCCTGAAAATCGTCGCCAAACTCGATCAGCGTCACGCCCAGTGCGCGCATGGCGGCGTTCTTCTCCAGCGAGTTGCCCTGTGGCACCACGATGCTGCACGGCACGCTGTGGGCGCGGGCCGCCCAGCCAATACTTTGGCCGTGGTTGCCGCGCGTGGCGCTGATGACGGACGTGGGCAGCGTGCCGCTGCGTGCCAGTGCGTCAAAGTAAGTCAGTCCACCCCGGATTTTGAAAGCACCCACCGG
>CAJASG010000357.1 GCA_903944555.1 uncultured beta proteobacterium | reverse complement strand
TGGGTGGGTAGCGTTCCTGGCTAATTTTTAGCATCAATTCCAAGGCACTGCTCACCACCGTGCCGCCGCTTTCCGTTGCGTGGAAGAACTCGTCCTCGGTGACCTCCTGGGCCTGTGTGTGATGTCGGATGAAAACGATGTCAATCTTTTCGTAATGGCGGGTCAGGAACAGATACAGCAGAATAAAAAACTGTTTGGATAGGTCCTTGCGCGCTTCGTCCATGGAGCCTGATACATCCATCAGGCAAAACATGACCGCCTTGGCGCTGGGAATAGGGGTTTTGACGCGGCCCCGGAAACGCAGGTCTAGCGGGTCCAAAAACGGGATGTTTTTGAGCCGCAACTCCAATGCCTTAATGGACAAACGCAGTGCATGTATCTCCAATTCATGCCCTAGCGGCGAGGCCTCCAATTCAGCCAATAGTTTGCGCTGGTTGGCAAGCTCCCTCCGGCCACCCGCTCCCAACGCTAAGCGGCGTCCCAACGCACCCCGCATGCTACGCACGATATGCAGGTTATTGGGCGTGCCGTCACGCGTATAACCCGCACGGTGTGTTTTCCACTCCGGTGTGTCGCTGATCTGGGTCCGGGTGAGGTGGGGCAGGGCCAGGTCTTCAAAGAAGACATCCATGAACTCTTCTTTGGTCAGGGTGAAGACAAAGTCGTCCTCTCCCTCACCTGTATCACTGGCTTGTCCCTTTCCGCTACCAGTGCCGCCACCCTTGGGGCGTTGAATGCGGTCACCCCGCAAATGGTCGATGTTGCCAGGGTGCACCGTGTCACGCACCCCGCCTTGGCCATGGTGGAACACGGGTTCGCTGATGTCCTTTTTGGGGATGGTGATGTTCTCGGCCTGCTCCATGTCCCGGATGCCACGGCCTGACACTGCTTTGCGCACGGCTTCGCGGATCTGCTCCTTGTGGCGGTTTAAAAACCGTTCACGATTGCCGATGGACTTGTTCTTGCCCGCCAAGCGGCGGTCGACGATATGGAGTGACATGCGAATCCTTTCGGATCACGCTCTTAGGAGCTCTTTCTCACCCGCAGATACCATTCGCACAACAAACGTACCTGCTTGGCTGTGTAGCCTCTGTCCACCATGCGGGTGACAAAGTCCTCGTGCTTTTTTGCCTCATCGGCGCTGGCCTTGGCATTGAAGCTGATGACTGGCAACAACTCCTCGGTGTTGGAAAACATCTTCTTCTCGATGACCACGCGCAGCTTCTCGTAGCTGGTCCACACCGGGTTTTTGCCATGGTTGTTGGCACGCGCGCGCAGCACAAAATTGACAATCTCGTTGCGGAAGTCCTTGGGGTTGGCAATGCCAGCGGGTTTCTCTATTTTTTCCAGCTCGGCGTTCAAGGCAACGCGGTCAAATACCTCGCCGGTGTCGGAGTCGCGGTATTCGTTGTCCTGAATCCAGTAGTCGGCGTAGGTGACGTACCGGTCAAAAATGTTTTGACCGTACTCGCTGTAGCTTTCAAGGTATGCGGTCTGGATTTCCTTGCCGATGAACTCCGCGTAGCGCGGTGCCAGTAACTCTTTGATAAAACCGGTGTACTTTTGCTCCAGATCGGCAGAGAACTGTTCGCGTTCGATTTGCTGTTCCAGCACGTACATCAGATGCACTGGATTGGCGGCGACCTCGGTGCTGTCAAAGTTGAATACTTTGGACAGAATTTTGAATGCAAATCGGGTGGACACTCCACTCATACCTTCATCCACGCCCGCGTAATCCCGGTATTCATGGTAGCTCTTGGCGCGCGGATCGGTGTCCTTCAGACTTTCGCCGTCGTAGACCTCCATTTTGCTGAACAGACTGGAGTTTTCGGGCTCCTTGAGGCGCGTCAATATTGCAAACTGACTCATCATTTTCAGCGTGCCTGGTGCGCACTTTGCCTCGCCCAGTGAAGACTCGCGAATCAACTTTTCATAAATTTTCACCTCTTCACTGACGCGCAGGCAGTAAGGTACTTTCACAATGTAGATTCGGTCCAAAAACGCCTCGTTGTTTTTGTTGTTACGAAATGTTTTCCACTCGCTTTCGTTACTGTGGGCCAACACAATTCCGTCAAAAGGAATGGCACCGAACCCTTCGGTCCCCTTGTAGTTGCCTTCCTGCGTGGCGGTAAGCAGCGGGTGCAGCACCTTGATGGGTGCTTTGAACATTTCAACAAACTCCAGCAAGCCCTGGTTGGCCAAGCACAAACCACCGGAGAAGCTGTAGGCGTCGGGGTCGTCTTGCGAAAAGCTTTCCAGCTTTCGGATGTCAACCTTGCCCACGAGCGAGGAAATGTCCTGGTTGTTCTCATCGCCAGGTTCAGTTTTCGCGACCCCAATTTGTTTCAATTTGTTGGGGTGGCGTTTAACCACCCGGAATTGGCGAATATCCCCACCAAACTCATCAAGACGTTTGACCGCCCAAGGCGACAAAATGCGGTGCAGATAGCGGGTAGGAATCCCAAAGTTCTCTCGCAATATGGGCCCGTCTTCGGCCGCATCGAACAGGCCTAACGGACTCTCATTCACTGGCGAGCCTTTGATGGCATAAAAGGGAACCTGTTGCATCAGATGCTTGAGGCGCTCTGCCAGTGAACTCTTGCCGCCACCGACGGGGCCGAGCAGATACAAAATCTGTTTGCGCTCTTCCAAACCTTGGGCGGCGTGGCGGAAGTAGCTCACCACTTGTTCTATGGCGTCCTCCATGCCATAGAACTCGGCAAACGCCGGATAAATTTTGATTAACTTGTTCGCGAAAATGCGCGACAGGCGGGGGCTGTTGCGTGTGTCCAGCACCTGGGGCTCACCAATGGCGGTAAGCATGCGCTCGGCGGCAGTTGCATAAGCCAGAGGGTTGCGTTTGCACTCCGCTAAATACTCGTCCAGAGTTAGCTCTTCTTCGCGGTTTCGCGCGTAACGGGCTACATAGTTTCCAATCGCGTCCATAAGACCTCCTGGCTGTCAAAACTATTTCCAACCGGTGCCGGGGACTCTGTGCTCAGAAAGCTAAGGTTGGAGCTCAATCAAACTTGCAAGTTCACTTTAGGTAATTATTCTGGACACACGGCTTAAAAGTCAATATGTCCAACACCATGAAGCGCAGCCCCTACTTTGCCCGTTCTTGGTGCCTGTGTGCATTGCGCATCCTCAACGTTGATGGGACTTGGCCCATCGCACTATGTCTGCCGCTCCCATCGCGCCTGGCTGGCGTGCAATCTCGCGTCCCCCCATAAAAATCGCGAGTGTGGGGATGCTCCGAATATTGAACCGTGCAGCCAAGTTGGGCACCGCTTCAGTATCCACTTTTGCCAATCGGAAATGAGGCTCCAGTTGGGCTGCGGCTTGCTCGAAAGCAGGGGCCATCGCGCGGCACGGCCCACACCAAGGTGCCCAAAAATCAACCAAGACCGGAATCTGATTGCGACCAATATGTTTGTCGAAGGCAGTCTCGTCCAACGACACCGGATGGGCATTGAACAAAGGCTTTTTGCAATGGCCGCAGTCCGGTGCACTGGTCAACTGGGTCGCCTGAACCCTGTTGGTGGTGTGGCAGTGCGGGCAAACAATGTGAAATGATGGATTCATATTTCGAAACTGGGGTCTGACCCAGACATTGCAAGTAACATTCCGGTTCGTTTTTCAATTCACTCTGCAAGAGGTTTTTATGTTCAAGCACATTTTGTTGGCCACGGATGGATCTGCGGCATCGGACCACGCGGCGCAACTGGCCGTTGGATTGGCTCGCACCCACGGCGCCAAACTGACCGCACTGTACGCCGTTGATCCCTACCCTTACATGGGCTTGGGTGAGGTCAATCCCATGGGTTTTCAGGCCTATATGTCTGCGGCACAGGCGGATGCAGCTACCGCCCATGCGAAGGTTGCAGTTCTGTGTAGCCAAGGCGGGGCGTCCGTGCCGCTGGAAGCGCGCATGCTGGAAGATGTGGCTGTCGCCAGTGGCATTGTTCAAACTGCGCTTAGCGAAGGGGCGGACCTGATCGTTGTGGGCTCTCACGGGCGCACCGGTATTGCCCGTCTCATGTTGGGTAGCGTTGCCGCCCGTGTGGTGGCCGAGTCCACCGTGCCGGTGCTGGTGGCGCGCTAAAGCGCCACTGCAACCCACTCCGCCAGGGTTTTTACGCCTTGGCGGATGCCGCTTTGCGGTCGGCGGCTACTTTTTGCGCGGTGGGGCGTTCGCCAATGAACTTGACGTAGGCCTTGTAGTCCACGCCCCCCGCCTGCAGCAGGTCCTCACCGTAGACGGCTTTGGTGGCCATGCCCACCAGCGGCAGGTTGTTGACGGCGACACAGTCCGCCAAGGTGAAGGTGTCGCCCGCGATGTAGGGGGCAAACTTGACCAGACGTTTGAAGCCTGCAATGTTTTTTTCCAGTTGCTTGCGCACCCGCGCCTGGGTGGATTCGCTGACGGTGCCACCAAAGAAAGCCTGGGGGTAAAGGTCGCGTGCCACCAATTCCAAGTGCATGTCAATAAAGGTCATCAGTTCGCGCACCTTGGCTGCGGCAAACGGGTCGGCTGGCAAGAGTGCGGGTGTGGGGTAGGCGGCCTCGATGTACTCCAAAATGGCATGGCTCTCACACATGCTGCCCTGTGGCGTACGGATAAACGGAATCTTGCCCAGCGGTGAGCTGCTCAATACGGCTTCGTCGGTGCAGTGCGTCGCCACATACTCTTCCGCAAACGGGACGTTTTTTTCAAGCAACGCGAGCTTGACCACGTTGTAGTAGTTGGAAATGGCAAAGCCGCACAGCGTGATCATGGGACAGGTCTCCTGAGTTTGAATGTGCCGAGTTTAGGTGCAGGTCAAGGGGGTAGCCTGGCGCCGGTGCGACACACCCAATGCCATGTCAGGGGTGTTCAATGCCCAGAAAATCAGCCAATGCGGCGGTGCTCAGTGCGCCATTGTTGGTAATGACCTGCCCGGTACGGGCGTTCTTGGCCACGATGTAGGGCACGGACTCCACGCCCATGCTATTGAACAGCAGGGTGTTTTTCTTGATGGCGAGCTCCACTTCTGGCGACGCGCCCGCAGCGGTCGGCAAACCTCCGGTTCCCGCCAAAATAGAGGTTTCGTGGGTACTCATCAGCTCCATCGGGTTGGCCGTCGACAGCAGCGCAGCACCCTGTGGCGCACTGTTGCCGTTAATGATGGACACCGGAACCCAGATGAACTTCACTTTTTTCAACAAGGGCTTGGACGCCTCCCACAAATGCCCGCAATGTGGGCACTGGGGGTCAAATAGAACGTACACCGCGTTGGCGCTCATCATGGCGCCGACCGTGAAACCCTTGCCCTGCGCCACGACGGCGTCATAGGACTGGGCGGTTGCCACGGCGGTCGGCTTGGTGGGCGCATCCTGTTGTGAGCAGCCGGTCAAAACAAGGGCGCAAGCTGCGACGATGGTCAGAGTGAGTTGGGCGTATTTCAAGCGGTGTCCTTAATTGCGGATTGATTTCCCCTCATTTTGCAGCATTGCATTTGCAGTGGATATCCCGCAAAGGCACATAATGAACCATGCAAATCCAAATCAATACCGACCATCACATTGAAGGTCACGAGACGCTTTCGGCTTGGGCCTCGGGCGAAGTTAAAACCGCCATGGCGCGCCACAGTGACCACATCACGCGCGTGGAAATTCACCTGACGGACGATAACGCCAACAAAGGCCGCCCGAGCGACAAGCGTTGTGTGTTGGAAGCCCGTATTGAAGGTCGTCCGCCGCTGGTGGTCACCGAACATGCGGAGAACTTTCACCAGTCCGTGACGGGCGCAATTGACAAGCTGCACCGCTTGATCGAAAGCACCTTGGGGCGCGCAGCCCGGTCAGACACAGCCCCCCGGGCTGATTTGGCGTAATTTAGCGGCGCTTGGGCTGGCCGTGGTACTGGCGGACTGGCCGTTGCGTCAGTACCCTTGGCGTAGCGTGACGTCGGAGTTGGGGTACGCCACGCAGGGCAGCACACAGCCGTCGGCCTGCTCTTCGGCCGTAAGGCCAGGCCATTCAATCTCGTAGCGCACTTGCCCGCTTTGCAGCTGGCCAATACAGGTGCGGCAGGTGCCGTTGCGGCATGAACTGGGCCAGTTGCTGCCCCCCATTTCCAGTGAAATCAACAGGGGCTCGTTGGACCAAGCGTCCACTTGCACGGTTTCTGGTTCAGTGCGTGCGGTGAAGAGGGTGGGGGTGTTGGAGTCGGTCATCGTTTTCTAAGGCGGTTATTTTTTTCCAAGCCCCTGCACCAGTGCACCCAGGGCGATACCCGCCAACGCCCACAGCAGCTCCCAGTTGCCAGCGCCCAAGCCTGCAATGGCCGGGCCAGGACACACGCCGCACAGGCCCCAGCCCACGCCAAACAGGGCTGCACCGATGGCAGTGTCACGGTTCCAGACGCTGGGGTGGGTGTGGAAATGGTCGTCCCAGAGTGGCTTTGCCAGCATTCGAGGCGCAAGCTTGTAAGTCAGTAGCACCACCACCACCGCGCCGCCCATCACCAGCATGAGGCCGAAGTCTTTGAACCGCAGAAAACTCAAGACCACCTCGGGCCGGATCATGGTGGAAAACGACAGGCCAAAGCCAAAAAGTGCACCTGCCGCCAGTGTGGCGAGTGCGCGGGGAATCGCCGGGTGGGTTGCGGTTTGAGTTAATGCCTTCATGCCAGCCACCTCGCTGCCAGGTTTGCGCTGAGGAATGCCGTGGCCATAAAGGTCAGCACCGCCATCAGTGAGGGAAGCTGCAACGAACCCAGTCCGCAAATGCCATGCCCCGACGTGCAGCCATTGCCCAAGCGGGCCCCGTAACCCACAAAAAAGCCGCCTACCAGCAGTTGCCACACGGGCACCGCCGTGGCTTCGCGCACGCCACCGGCAAAGCCTAGCCACCAACCCAGTGCCCCCAGAACCAGACCGGCCGCATACACCAGCCGCCAGCCCCGTGAATCTACAAACCGCGCCTGCTGAAAAAAGGGCCGTTGCACCACATAAGACCAGGTGCTGGAGAACACTGTACTCATGCCACCAATGCGTCCGGTCAGAACGAACAGCAATGCCGCCCCCGAACCGATCAGTAAACCGCCCAGCAGGTAGCGCTGCCAGCCAAGGGGGAAAAGGGAATTAGAAATGTCCATGTGTTGGATTATCCGTGGTCACACTGGTCATTCCAGAGGCACCTCTGGCAAAGCCAGTGCTGGCGCGGCATGTGGGGCTTGTCCACGTAGTTATCCACAAATTTGCCAACAGGTTTCGTGGGCAACTTTACCGCCTTCTATGGCGGTGGTTCAGGAGTTTTGCACTTTTCATAAAGTGTTCATATTGACTAGCACAGTTTTCCCGTCCATTGGCAAGGGGATGCTTCTGAAATGAATGCCGTATCGGGGTTGACTGTTTTTGTGGCACCGCCTTGAGAGCCCCTGTTGGCGCGGTTTGCGGCAGTTGTGCCAGTGGTTATCCACAAAGTGGCCCACAGCAAACAGGGGCAAGTTTTTCTTGAAATAGTGCAAAATTTTTATACCTGCTTATTTGCCAAAGCTCAGTGAATCGTGGTGCAGTTGTGGTAGACCTGTAGCTATTACTCAGGAGGATTTGTATGGCATCCGGAAAGATACTTGTTGCACAGGGCGGCGGCCCCACGGCGGTGATCAACCAGTCGCTGGTGGGCGTGGCGCTGGAGGCGCGGCGCTTTGGTTCTATCGAGCGTATTTACGGCGCACGCCACGGTGTGCGTGGCATCGTGAACGAAGATTTTGTCGATTTGACGCAGGAAACCCACCACAACCTGGAGCTGGTGGCCAACACGCCCTCCAGCGCCTTGGGCTCCACCCGTGACAAACCGGACTTGGCCTACTGCCAGGAGATTTTCAAGGTCTTGCAGGCGCATGAGATTGAGCACTTTTTCTACATCGGTGGCAACGATTCGTCGGACACCGTGCGCATCGTGAGCCAGGAGGCGCTCAAAGCCAATTACCCGCTGCGCTGCATCCACATCCCCAAGACCATTGACAACGATCTGGTCGGCAACGACCACACGCCGGGCTTCCCATCCGCGGCGCGCTTTGTGGCGCAGGCCTTTGCCGGGGCCAATCTGGACAATGCGGCCCTGCCCGGTGTCTATGTGGGCGTGGTGATGGGGCGCCATGCGGGGTTTTTAACCGCCGCGTCGGCGCTGGGCAAGAAATTCCCCGACGACGGCCCGCACCTTATCTACCTGCCTGAGCGCACCTTTGTGCTGGAGAAGTTTCTGGCCGATGTGAAAGCCACCTACGAGCGCTATGGCCGCTGTGTGATTGCGGTGTCCGAAGGCATTCATGATGCATCCGGTGCGCCCATTGCCGCATTGCTCGCCAAAGACCTGGAGCACGATGCCCACGGCAATGTGCAGCTCTCGGGCAACGGTGCGCTGGCCGACTTGCTGTGCGAAGAGATCAAGTCCAAGTTGAAGATCAAACGGGTGCGCGGCGACACCTTTGGCTACCTGCAGCGCTCCTTTATCGGCTGCGTCTCGGACGTGGACCAGCGCGAAGCGCGTGAGGTGGGGGAGAAGGCGGTGCAGTTTGCGATGTGGGGTGGGCGCGACGGCTCGGTGGCCATCAAGCGCACCGGCTTCTATTCAGTGGACTACGAGCTGCTGCCACTGGACGCCGTGGCGGGCAAAACGCGGGTGATGGAAGATGAATTCATCTCCGCCAATGGCACTGACGTGACCGATGCGTTTCGCATGTACCTGCGCCCCCTGCTGGGCTCCGGCATGCCCGACGCCTTCAGACTGCGCCACAACCCAGTGGCCAAGGTGCTGCACCGCTGACCCGTGCGCGTCTGGTGCTTGTGGCCTATGGTTCCCTGGCCCACACCAGAAGCAGGTTATTGGATGGCATGGTGTGACGCGCCGCCAGCCGCAGGCCTGCCTGCGCCGCCACTTGTTCTACATCTTCACGCAGCCGAATGCCCCAGCTTGGGTCGTGTTCGCGCAGGCTCTGGTCAAACTCCACGTTGCCTTGCGATGGCGGCACCCCGGTCTCAAAGTAAGGCCCGTAGGTCACCAGCTTGCCATTGGCGTCCAGGTGCTGCGCGGCGCCGCGCATCAGGGCTGTGCAGGCCTCCCAGGGTGCAATGTGCAACATGTTGGCGCAAAAAATCAAATCGAATGTGGGCGGCGCGGCCGCCTGCGCAAACCATGGCTCGGTGCGCACGTCCAGCTGCATGGCGTCCAGCACGTTGTCCAGCCCGGCTTGCGCTACACGCACTTCGATGTTGTACAGGGCACCACGGTGCACCTCGGTCGGTTGCCAGGTCCACTGGGGCAGCTGCGCGGCAAACCACTCCACATGCTGGCCGGTGCCCGATGCAATCTCCAGCGCCGTGCCCTGCGCGGGCAGGCATTGCAGCAATACCTCCAAAATGGGTTGCTTGTTCCGCTCGGCAGAAGGGCTGAAGTCGGGTTGGGCCATGGCTTAAGGTGTGTAGCGCTGCTGGGAAAAGCTTAGTGGGCAAATTAGTGGGTGATGAACTCGTAGACCACTTCTTCGCTTTCAACCATGTCCAGGATGTCGTTCAACACCTCTTCGTTTTCGGTGCTGGTCCAGGTTTCTTCGGGGTCGGTGGCGAACAGGGGTTCGATGGCAATGTCCAGGTACTGGTTGTCTGGCAGCTTCAACACTTGGCTGCCTTCGGAGGTGTTTGACAGCTCCCAATCGTCGGGTACGGACATTTCCAGCTTGATGGTGACGTGGAGTTTTTTCATGGTTTTCCTTATTTGGTGAGGGGGCGAGGTTAACCGAAACGGGCGAGGCGGGATGCCCACTGCTAACATCCCCCGCATGAACCGCCGTAACTTTATCGCTACCCAACTCAGTCTGCTCACTGGTGCCGCCATGGCAGATGTGCCCAAAGTTCAGTCCCTGGACGACGCCATGCGCTGGCTTGACCGTGTCGACAAAGCGGCCAGTGTCAAGAGTACGACCAGCTGGAAAATGGGGGCCGTGCTGGAGCACCTGGCGCAAAGCATTGAGATGAGCCTGGACGGGTTCCCCGAGCCTAAAAGCGCATTGTTTCAAAGCACGGTGGGCAGTACCGCCTTTGCCGTGTTCAAGTGGCGTGGCCAAATGACGCATGGGCTGACGGACCCCATCCCCGGCGCGCCCGCCCTCACGCAGGTGGACGACTGGAAGCCGTCCAGCCTGCGCCTGCGCACCGCGATCACCCGCTTCAATGGCCACTCGGGGGCGCTCAAGCCGCACTTTGCCTATGGCAACTTGAGCCGCGCCGACTTTGCGTTGGCGCACGCGTTTCACATTGCCAACCACCAAGACGAGATTGTGTTGCTATAAATATAGGAGCTGCTTGCGCATACCCCTAAAGGGCTGGAGGCCGATTTGGCACTTAATTTTCCGTTCGCCCTAAGCGTGTTGAACGGGCCGTCGTCGAGTTCCCCTTTACGCAGTTGACCCGTCCTGCTATAGGTTGACACCTGAAGTTGCAGGATTTACCAACTGACGAACTTCAGCCAGAGACGCCCGATGAACCTCATCGGGCGTTTTCAATTGTAGAGAGAAGTGGGGCCGCTCCGTGTTGTAGATCGCCACGGACTCATCAACCATACGCCGGGCCTGCGCCAGATCAGCGGGGCGGTGCAACAGCAATTCGCTCTTGAGAATGCCGTTGATACGTTCGGCCAACGCATTCTGATAGCAGTCATAGCCATCGGTCATGGAGCACGTCAACCCGTGCAGCCGGTGAATCCTCTGATATGCATCCGAGCAATACTGGATACCCCTGTCTGAATGATGGACCAACCGCTGGCGGCTTTGACGATGCTTGAGCGCCGCCTTCAGGGCTTGGCTGACCTGCTCGGTGTGCAAACTGTCATGGACGTGGTACCCCACAATCTTGCGGGAGTAGGCATCGGTCACCAAACTCAGGTAGACAAACCCGTCTTGGGTGGGTAAATAGGTGATGTCGGCCACCCAGACTTGCTCGGCTGCGTGCGGCTGAACCTGCGTCACTCCCGCTTTGAGCAAATTGGGGTGGCGGCGAAACCGATGATGGCTGTCCGTGGTCTTGTGGTACGCCCGCTTCGGACTAACCAGCATGTGTGACTGACGCAAGATGTCGAACAGCACATCACGCCCGACCTTCAATTGCGCGCGCTCAAACGAGTCGGACAGCAGATGGTGCAACTTGCGCGTTCCAAGGCGTGGCTGGCGCAGCCGCTTGGAGCGAACCAGCTCAATCACCCGTTCGTGGCACTTGCGCACCTCATCCTGGCGACTCAGTCCTTGGTAATACGCCTGCCGACTGATGCCCATATGGCGACAAGCCCTGCAAACGCTCAAGCCCTTGACGAGCTTTTGCGCGAGGACTTGCCCGAAGGCTTTTTTACGACACGCACCCCGTAATCCTTCTTGAGCACGTCCAGCACCGCTTCAAACAGCTGCGCCTTCTCCTGCGCATCTTTGAGCTGAACTCCCAACTCCTTGATTCGCTGCTCGGGGGTGGGTGGCTTGGATGCACCAGAATTTGATGGATGGCTCATGCAGGGCGATGATGCCATTGCGCCCCAACGTTGCTGGCCGTGCTTGCGTAACCACACCAAAACAGTGGATCGACCCTGAATACCGTAGCGCTGCTGTGCCTCTTTGTAGGTCAGTTCGCCTTTTTCTATTTGAGCGACAACGCTGAGCTTAAAAGCCAGTGTGTAGTCGCGTTGGGTGCGCTTGATGCCTGATTCCATTTGACTTGCCCTTTCTGAGCAGAAAAGGTGTCAACTCATTTCAGGACGGGT
>CAJASG010000356.1 GCA_903944555.1 uncultured beta proteobacterium | reverse complement strand
CCCTGATCGCCGGGTGCTCTTCAACACCAAAGAGTACCCCACCCGCATCGCCAAAGCCCCAAGCGCCGGCCGCTACGGCTCCCAATGTATCGAACAAGAGCGTGTCGCGTGCGGCTAACGCCTTGGACTACCGGCGCGATGTTGCTTTGCATCTGTATTCGCAAAATTCCGACCGCATTTACAGTGGAAAGCTCCCGCCTTTGCTCTATGCCGTCGGCGTGCTGGAGACCGACATTGACGCGCGTGGCTACGTCACTGCCGTGCGGTGGATGCGCGCGCCCACCCATGCCCCCGAGGTCATGTCGGAAATTGAACGCACGGTCCGCCAGGCGGCCCCCTACCCCGCGCCCACCAAACTGGGCAAAGTGAGCTCTACCGAGACCTGGTTGTGGCACAAAAGTGGGCACTTTCAGCTGCATACCCTCAGCGAAGGTCAGCTTTAGCACCGGGCTCTCCGCATAAGTCCGGCCGTCAGTTGGCGGACTTAAATCCACGTCACAATGCAGGCTGGATGCACTAGGGGCGATGATGATTCAAATAGACAGTGGCTTCAAACGCGAGATGTTCGACGGGCAGATGACCGTTTTCCAGGTCGGCGACTCCGGAGACGCGGCCTACGTCATAGAGACCGGTTGTGTTGAAGTGCTTGTAGGGGACGCGGGAGACCTGCGGCGCATAGCGCTGTTATCAGAAGGCTCCATGTTCGGGGAGGTCGCCCTGCTGGACCATCAACCCCGCACGGCAACCGTGCGAACCCTGGTGCCCACCAGCCTGATCCGCATCGACCGCGCCCACGTAGAAGAACTGCTGGGACGTTCAGATCCGGTCATCCAGTACCTCTTGCGGCTCTTGTTGGAGCGGTTTCGCAACTCAAGCGGCAAAGCGCTTGCGTCGGTTGACCTAAATTCACAAGAGACACTTACCCCGCTTGACAGCACCCCTGTGATTGACCTGCATGGCGCGGCCGTGCGCACCCTGTCACTGGCACACGACCTGTCCAATGCCATTGACAGTAACCAGCTTGAACTTTTCTACCAACCCATCGTATTGATGGACAACAAAGCACTGGCAGGCTTTGAGGCATTGATCCGCTGGCGGCACCCCAACCTGGGCATGGTCAGTCCGGACGAATTTATTCCCCTGGCAGAAAAAACAGGGCTGATCCACCGCATCGGGCAATGGGTTCTCAAACAGGCATGCACCGACTGGCATGACTTGCGCCCCCTGTGTCAGCACAATCCCGCGCACCCGCCCTTCATGAGCATCAACCTCTCCGCACCCGAGCTGTGTGGGCCGGGCATCGTCGAAAGCATCCAGGCGTGCCTGAATGAACACCATATGCAGGCGAATGAGATGCGTATTGAGTTGACAGAAACCATCGTCATCAGCAACGTTGAGGCCATTTCTGCGGCACTTGGCCAGCTGCGCGCCATGGGCGTGGGTATCGCGCTGGACGACTTTGGAACCGGATACGCGGGTTTGAGTTACCTGCAAACGCTGCCGTTTTCATGCATCAAAATTGACAAGGCCTTTGTGCAACAAATGCACTCATCGCAGCGCAGCTTTCAAATCATAAAGTCAGCACTGGAGCTTTCCCGCATGCTGGGACTAACCACCGTTGCCGAAGGAATTGAAGACGAACCCACAGGAACAGCGCTGGCCGCCATGGGTTGCACCTACGCACAGGGCTACCACTATGCACGCCCAATGCCCGTTGCGGCCATCGGTTCCTGGATCACGACATTTGGCAAGACGGCGCTCACCGAGTAGCGGCTGCGTCTGCCACGAAGCATCAACTCAATGTCATATCGGTGGCTTGCTCTGACCTCGCTGGGTCTTATTCTAAGTTTGGGGGCTGTGCCGCTTTGGGCATTGGGGTCGGTTCGCGACCAGGAAATTGCCCAATGCCTGCCCGGTGAAATATCAAGCTGGGGCGATGGACAAGACAGGCCTGCCGTGGCCTCCCCCATGGTTTTTGTCTATGACCACACCGCCGCCCCACCGTGGTTTTCTGAGCAGGTGGTGCTTTCTGCAGTCAAAGCGGCAGCAGTGGCATGGTCCCAATGTGGCGTGAGCGCCAATGCAATGGCCCGCCCTTTGGGCGCCGCTATTGCCAAAGGCACGGTGCTGGTGCAATGGAGCGACAAGAGCAGCGGTGGCAATTTCGGCTTGGCGAACCTCACGCAACCATCCCTCTCACTCGGCCCGGCCGCGTTCCAAATGCTACAGACCAGGAATCCGGCCCACAACGCTCGAGAAACCCTGCAAATGGTGATTTCGCACGAAATGGGACACCTTTTTGGGCTGGTAGCCCACTCGCGCAGGTGCGTGGACGTCACGTCCTATTACAGCAATGGAAAAGGCGAACAGTGCCTACTGAGGGATGCCAGCCAATTTCGCAGCGTGCCGGAATACCGCTCAGCATTTCCAACGGCGTGCGATCTTCAACGTTGCCGACTTGCAAACGGCAATCCGCAATAGGCGTTAAGGGCTAGGCCTTTTGATCCAACAAAACCCCGGCCATTTTGTTACTGGTTTTGAAGACCGCCAGATTGGCTAAAAAGGAATTCTTGGCTTGAAGCTGCTCAACAACGTCTTGCTCCAGCGCGGGGCCGGTAGACGCTGAGCGACGAATCGCGGGGGACACCCCGCCGCCCGACTGCTCCGTTTGCACCACCTCCTGCCGCCGAAACCCATCCGTACTGAGGTTGGCCACATTGTGTGCCGATGCATCCAAGCGCGTCTGCGCCGTGTTCATGCCCGATAGTGCAATGGATGATATGGAACTCATGGCGATCCCCTGTTCAGCGTCTAAACCAAAATTGGATTTAAGCACAAAGCATTGGCATGGGGTGGAATGATTACGGCGGCCACTGCGGTTGCGGCGAGTTACTTGGTAGACTTTGCAACTTTCCAATCAAGAGCCTTTGCGCATGACCACCATCAACCATGCGCTAAGCGCTGCGCTCGTCAACCGTCAATCGTTGCTGAGCGAACTTCACCAGCAAGGTACGGACTGCTATCGACTGTTCCATGGCAGTCAGGAAGGCGTCGGCGGCCTGACCATTGACCGTTATGGTCCGCAATTACTGATCCAAAGTTTTCATCAGAGTTTGAATACTTCCGATGTGCAAGAACTTGCAGGCCAATGCTGCGGCACCCTGAATGAAAATCTTCTATTGGTCTATAACGACCGTTCACAGGGCAACTCGCGGGTTGACCGGAGCGACTCGGTTTACCAGGCTGACCCCTCCGCATTGACTGACTTGATTGCCCATGAATGGGGCCTCAACTACCGCATACGCGGGCGACATGCGGGCCAGGACCCCCTGCTTTTTCTGGATTTGCGCAATGCCCGAGGTTGGGTCAAAAATCACAGCGCAGGAAAATCGGTGTTGAACTTGTTTGCCTATACCTGCGGAGTCGGTTTGAGTGCCGCAGCAGGGGGGGCCCGAGAGGTGGTTAATCTTGACTTTTCGGAAGGCAATTTGGCGGTCGGACGCGAAAACGGCGCACTGAATCCCGGGTTAATTCCCATGCAGTTTATTCAGTCCGATTACTTCCCGGCCATTCGTCAACTGGCTGGCCTGCAGGTTGCTGGCCGACGTGGTCAGCAATTTCCGAACTACCCCAAACTGCAAATGCGCCAGTTTGATCTGGTCCTGCTCGACCCACCGGCCTGGGCCAAAAGCGCATTTGGCACGGTTGACCTGTTGCGCGACTACCAAAGTTTGTTGAAGCCGGCAATTCTTGCGACCGCCGATGGTGGGGTCTTGATTTGCTGCAACAACCTGGCAAAGGTTGCGATGGGCGACTGGCGTGAGCAGGTAATACGCTGCGCCGACAAGCTGGGGCGGCCCGTGCGCGACTGCCAAGTCATTGCGCCTGGAGCGGATTTCCCATCGTTAGACGGACAACATCCGTTGAAAATACTGGTCCTCCAGTTTTGAGCTGATAGGCGCACTGCGGGTGCAGCGGTTCAAATTCGGGTGCAGGCGGCTACATGGAGCACCAAAGAGAAAGGGCTTGCTGCTAAATTAATAGCAGCAAGCCCTTGCTGGTACTGGAGGAGAAGGTGGGATTCGAACCCACGGTACCTTTCGGTACGCCTGATTTCGAGTCAGGTACATTCGGCCACTCTGCCACTTCTCCTGATTCGGTATACGAAAGCCTGAGATTCTATCAGGCGCGCAAGGTCTCCATTCCACCCAGGTAGGGGCGCAGCGCTTCTGGCACGGTGACCGAACCATCGGCGTTCTGGTAATTCTCCAAAACCGCCACCAAAGCGCGGCCCACCGCCAGACCGGAGCCGTTCAGGGTGTGCACCAGCTCATTCTTGCCTTGGGCGTTCTTGTACCGCGCCTGCAGGCGGCGCGCCTGGAAGGCTTCGCAGTTGGACACCGAGCTGATCTCACGGAAGGTGTTTTGGCCGGGCAACCACACCTCCAGGTCATAGGTCTTGGTGGCGCCAAAACCCATGTCGCCGGTGCAAAGGCTCATCACCCGGTACGGCAGGCCCAGTTTTTGCAAAATGGCTTCAGCGTGGCCGGTCATGGCTTCCAGCACCTCGTAACTGGTGTCGGGGTG
>CAJASG010000355.1 GCA_903944555.1 uncultured beta proteobacterium | reverse complement strand
TCCAGCGTGGCACGCAGCTCGGCCAATCGGTCTTCGAGTTCGTTTTCAGCGCGCTGCTGTGGGCGCAAGTCGCGTGCAGTGACCAGAAACATCGGCGCATCTGCACTCAAGCGAACACGGCTAACGCGCCGCTCCACCGGCACGGCGACACCTTCGGCACAGCGCAACAGGGAGTTGGAGTGAATACTGTCCGCAAGCCCCGCAGCAACATCCTCCCAGAAGAACATATCTTCCGGCGTGGCTGTGAGTTCAATGGCTGGCGTCCCAATCAAATCCTGCTTGCCCAGCCCGACCAATGCTTCAGTTAACCGGTTGACAGCCACTATTCGCAGGCTTTTTGGATCGACCAGCCATGCGGCATCCAGCAGGGCATCCAGCAGGGTTTCCCATCCCGTTTCTGTCATGCACCGGGCTCCGGCTTTGGCTCTTCAATCACCCGTTCAAAGAAATAGCTGATGCGCTGGCGCGGGGCCAGGTAATCCATCGCAGCAATGGGCAAGCTGGAGGGCTTCAGGCTGCGGCGGATGCCGATATGGGGCGAATGCTCCAGATCCAGAATCAAGGCCTCGTGCTTTGGCACACCGGGCTCATGCACGATGACACGGGGCTTTAGCGGCCTCGCGGAATTGACAGACACCACGCTGGCATAGCGGTCATCCACCAACTGCACCACCGACCCCGGCGGGTAGACCCCCATCATACGGATAAACCCGCTCAAAGCCGCTGCATCAAACCGCGTTTTGAGTTGTGCAAATATCAAAGACAAGGCCTCATGCGGTGTCATCGCGGCACCGGGGCGGCTGGGGTTGCACAGATTGTCGTAACGATTGACCAGCGCAATAATTTTCGCTGCGATCGTCATCTTTTCGCCTGACAGTCGCGACGGGAACCCACTACCGTCCACCAACTCATGGTGCTGACCGATCGCAAGCAGGGCACCGTTGGACAGCGCCATGGTTTTACCCACCTGAATGCCCCGCACAACGTGCTCCTGGTACAGCTTGTACTCCGCAGATGAGAAACTATCCTCGGGCCAGCGCACCCGATCCGGCAGCTCAATTTTCCCGATGTCATGCAGGAAGGCGGCCATCCCCAAGTCCAGCATGTCCTGCTGGTTCAACCCCATGGCCTTGCCCAGCAACAGCGAAATAATGGTCACATTGACCGTGTGCATGGCGGACTTTTCACCCGCGTTCTCCGTCAAAAGGCGGATCGACGACTCACCATCGGCCAGCATGTCACCGACAAACCCTGACACCAGGGTCTGGCACAACCCGGCGGCCTGCACCGGCTGCGAATGCAGTTGCTCCAGCGTCCTGCGGTACAGCCGGGCGGCTTCCCCAAAACGACGTTCACAATAATCCAGGCTTTGTTGCTGTGCACGCAAACGGTTGGCACGTTGTTGGCGCGCCAATTGTTCTCGTTGCACGGCCTGTTGCAGCTCGAACTCCACCGCCTGCGCTACGTCGTCAGACCCGGCCTGCGCCACACCCAATGCATCACCCGCCATTGGGTCGCTTTTGGCAGGAACATGCCGAACACGCGCAAGCCCCAAACCCAGAATAGCCTCAATCTGTTTCAGTGACGAAATTTTGAAACTGCCACTGGGAAAGGGGTGCGCCATCCAGCCAACATCCAGCTCAACGAATAACCCAATTCGCAGGTTTTTGACATCAACAAAATCAGACTCGTCATTTTTCATACGGCGGGGCACAACCTTTTCGGTAAACGGGAGGTGACAAAAATCAAAGTGTCGATCATTTGTTTTGAGCGTATCACGACAATGTGACGGTATCTGGCGTGCAAGAGGCAAAAAAAATCCCCGCCGAAGCAGGGATTTTTCATATGAGAAACAGGTCTCGCTCAGGCGCGAGATCAGCCCATGTGCAAGCCACCATTCACGGAGAACTCGGCACCCGTGGCGTAACCGCCTTCATCAGACGCCAACCACGCAATGATGGAAGCAATCTCACCAGGCTCGCCCAGGCGTTTGACAGGCACGGTTGCAATGATTTTGTCCAGCACTTCCTGGCGAATGGCTTTGACCATGTCGGTACCGATGTAGCCTGGGCTCACGGTGTTGACCGTCACGCCCTTGGTGGCCATTTCTTGGGCCAGCGCCATCGAGAAACCGTGCATACCGGCCTTGGCAGCCGAGTA